>CAYQBW010000018.1:0-13124 GCA_964415725.1 uncultured Planctomycetia bacterium | reverse complement strand
CCCCCGGCCCGGAGATGGGCGCCTGGCTGAAACGCCTCTTCCAGGCCCAGCTCGAGGGCGAGTTCACCACCCTCGAAGAAGGCCTCGCCCTCTTCCGCAAATGGCGGAACGAATCCTCGCCCTGACCCCGGATTCCGCTCCCCCCGATCTGGGCCTTCCCCCACGCAGAGAAGATTCGAAGCCCCCGAATCATGAACCAAACAAGACCTTCGCCGCGTTTGTGAATCTGTGCCCTTTTCAAGTGGTGCGCCGGACTCAGGCCCCACTGCCCCAGTCTCCCCGCGCAATAGGCAATACGGGGAAGCCCCTTCTTTTCATTTCCTGGAAATCCTTTGCCAAAGTTCCAGCACCGCGGGCCTCTTTTCCACCTTCATGTGCTCCTCCAGAATCTTCCGCCCTTCCGGTCCCCCCAACTGCGCCAGCCCCGTCAAAGCGTCGTACCAAAAGAGATCCCATTTGGACCTGAGCCTCTTTCCGGCCGCCGTCAACCCCTCTTTCCCGAGATGCTTGATCGCTGGAAGGAGAGCGAGGCTCTTCCTGAACGGATCCTTGTCCTTCAAAAGCACCTTGACCTTCTCCCGCGCGAGTTCCCCGTCCCAGCGCAGGAAGGCCTGGACGGCCATGACCTGGACCATGGGCGCGTCGTGGCCGAGCAGGCGGGCCATGAGATCCACCTCCCCAGGTTTTGGATCCTCGGGCACTTTCCCTTGCCAGGCATCCACTACAGCCTCAACAACCTGGAAAGCGTTTCCCTCCTCCACCATCCGTTCCAGGCTCCATCCATCGGCTTTCTTCTTCCGAACCCACCTCGCGGCCTGGTCCCGGGCGAGCTTTCTTACCCTGTATTCGGCATACTCGGTATCGTAGAAATCCGGGTCCAGGAAGTATGCCTTGTAGTAGTATTTCAACGCCTTGTCGGGCTTCTTCCTTGCCCGGAGGAGAAATCGACCGGTCCACCCTTGGATTGCCGGCTCCTTCGGCTCAAGCTCGGCGGCCTTCGTGTAGAGCTTCTCCGCCCTACCCGGATCCTTCCCCTGAACGGCCATGGCGAGATAGAAATGGACCCAGCCGTTGCCCGGATGCTTTGCCAAGGCTTCTTCCAGGAGCTTGACCCTCAAAGGCGAATCCCTGGGCAGCTTCTTGGCCCGGTAGATCATGGCGTCCGCTGAATCCTTGTGAGCCGCCATCCATCGTTCTAAAACGGCGTCCCCCTCCTCCTTTCTCCCTTGCCTGGACAGAACCTCCCGGAGAGCCCGCACGCTCCCGAGGCTCTCCTCGGGATCAATTTCGATAAGCTTTTTCAGCCACGCCTCGGCTTCCTCCCATTCTTTCCGGCTGATGTAGATGTCAGCGATTTTGAAAAGGAGCTTCGGGTCCCTGGGTTTTTTCTTGAGCTTCGCAAAAAGGCGCCTTTCCGCCTCCGGGCTGTTGTCGAAGGGCTCCTCATCGAAAAAGACCTCCCGGTGCGCCCACCGGAAGGCCTTGCGCTTCCGCGAGAAGACCACCCTCCTGGCGTATTCCAGGACCGAGAAGGCCGAAACCTCCCTTCCATGAGCAACCAGGGCTTTCGCGAACCTCATGTGCGCCCTGGGGTCCATGAACTTCCGCGCAAGGTTTTTCTCCAGAACCTTCAGCGAAGGCGGGGCCGCAAAACCAACGGAAAAGGAAACAATGGCGAAAAAGCAAACTTGGAAAACTCTATCGATCTTCACGTCAGCCACCACACTCGACCATCGGGTTACTTCAAGCGTGAAATAGTGAGAGTATAACTACATACCCCGTAAACAGGCAATGCCCCAGGAATATTTTTAACGCCAAGGACAACCTGCGGCCTTTCCCGGCGGAACCTACGAGGACCCCATAAAGGAAATAGGGGAGAACCAAGAAGAAATAAAAAACGGGAGAATCGAACAAGGAGCCGAAGGCAAAGCAATCCAAGGAATGAACAAACGAAAAAGGAGCCCAAGGGAATGCAGGCAAAACAAAAAACGGGAAGACTTTATAACCTTCTCCGCCAGACTCTACCCCAAAGATTAAAAAATAAACAAATAGCAAGAAAAAATGGAGGAAAATCCCGGAGCCCATGCCAAGAAATCCCCGAAGCAGGGTTACCATGAGTTTGTTGCGCATATGATTTTCAGTCGATTTTCTTTCTACCAAAGCACCTCCTTTTTGGGGGCAGATTCCCCCAAATGGGTGTCCAAGGAAATTATGCACCTACACACCTCCCTCCATGGAAACTCCGGAAAGAGGGGAAACCTAATGTTTAAATCCGTTTTTAGCCCAGCCAGGCATTCTACTCTTTTTTATTACTCCAACAAGCGCTACATACCGATTCCATTCTGGACAGAAACGTCCGCCTGGATTGGACAGGTGAGCCCTCCCCTGGGCCCAGGAAGAGCTCCCAGCAAGACCTGAGTGAGTCGGCCCCCGAGGTGGCCCCCCCTGCTCCCGGAGCGGGTGGCAGGGGCCGACCACTACGGAAGGCCCACCGGCGACGCCTTCTTCCGCCCGGGGCGGGCCGGGTCCTCCCGGTGATACTCCACCAGCCGGCTCCCTGATCGGGCTCGTGCCCCGGTCTCTTCCGGCCCTTGGTCTCAAGAGCGTGGGGCATCTTTCCCGAGAATATCGAAATGAGCCAATCCATCCGGAACCTTGCTCCGGGAATTTCGAAGGGTCCCTGCGAGGGCAGGTCATGGGGCAAAAAAGAAACCCTGTTTGCTTCACGAGAACATTAACTCCTTCCGCGGGAACAAGGCGTCTGGTCCTCCTGTGGCTCCTCCTTCCGGCTTTGGTCGGCCTTTTTTCCCCCGCCGGGGCGCAAGCGCCCCCGGCCCAGGCCCACGACAAGAATGCTGCCGGGAAGGACAGGAAGAACAAGGAGACCGCGACGGGAGGGGAGCTTCTCCTTTTCCAGGAGATTCCCCTGGTCGTCTCGGCGGGCCGGGAGGCCACGCCCCAGGCCCTTTCTCCCGCGCCGGTCAGCGTCTTGACCGCCGAGGAGATCGAGAGGGCGGGCCTCACTTCCCTCCCGGAAATGCTCCAATTCCTCCCAGGGATGGACGTGGTCCGGATCGACCGGATCCACTACGCCATCGGCGTGCACGGCCTCCACAGCTTCGGCGCGGACCGGACCCTGGCCTTGATCGACGGCCGCAACGCCACCCACCCGGCCTGGGGAGGTACCACCTACAACTTTCTCCCCGTCATGGCCGAGGACATCGACCGGATCGAGGTGGTCCGCGGCCCCATCGGCGCCACCTGGGGCGCCAACGCCTTCAACGGCGCCGTCAACATCATCACCAAGAAGCCCGAAGACGCCCAGGGGATCACTTTCACCGAAAAGGCCGACGAGTTCGGGGACAATCGTTCGTTCTTTCGCTGGGGTTCCCGAAAAGGACGCCTGGCCTGGAGGATTTCCTCCTCCATCCAGCGGGCCGAAACCTCCTCGGGCGCCATGACGGGAGAGGACTTCGAATCCAACGACTCCTACAAGGCCATCCGCTTCTCAGGGAGAGGCTCCTGGAAGATCGGCCGGGAAGACCATCTCTCCTTCGGAGCGGCCCATGTATGGAACCGGATCGGCGACTTCGAACAGCTCGGGTACTGGGTCCACAAGAAAGGGAGAGTCGAGATCACCCGCCTCTTCGCCAAGCACGAGCATACCTTCGAATCGGGAAGCAAAGGCTACGTCCAGGCCTTCTGTAACAAGGAATACGACGACTATCCTTCGGAAGGCCGGGTTTCTTCGGTGGAGTACGACCTGGAAACGCAGGTAAGCGGCAAGTGGATGGAATGCCATCGTTTTACTGTAGGAGGCAATTTAAGGCTCATCGGCGTGAACCCGAAGCACCCGAGGACGGCCCAGGAGATCCGGATGCTGAAGGACGTCCTCCATGAATACTGGGCGGGACTTTTTCTCTCCGACTCCTGGGCCCTGGACCAGGACGCCACCCTGGACTTTCAGCTCCGGGGAGACCAGTACTCGGGAACCGGAATGGACTGGTCGGGCCGGGCCAGTTGGGTCCAGGAACTGGCGGAGAAAGAAAGGCATGTCCTGCGGTTCAGCCTGGCCCGCTCCTTCCGGGCCCCCTCCAGCCTCGTCCGCCAGGCGGAAGTCTCCCGCATTCCCCTGGGAGGCGGACTCTACGGCTACAACCTGGCGGCCAACCAGGACCTGGATAACGAGGAGATCTTCTCCATCGAGGGCGGATACACGTGGTTTCCCGGGGAACACCTTTCCTTCAAGGTGAATACATACTACCAATTCCTGGACAACCTCATCGAGTCGGAGAGCCTCTCTCCCGCCGTCTACAAGATGGAGAACTCCGGCGTGGGAAGAGCTTACGGGGGCGAACTGGAAGGCGATTGGAAGGCAGGTCCTTTCCACCTGGGGGGCTGGTTCGGATACAACGGCTTCCACTCGAGGAGACACGGCAAGAGCTACCGGTCCTTCCGTCCCGCCGATTACAAGGCCGGCGCCAAGGCCCTGGTGGATCTTCCTTCAGGGTTCCAACTGACCGGCATCTACAAGTATTCCGACGCGGTCCAGACCCCCAAGGCGCACCACCTTCCCGTCCTGCACAGGGTGGACCTGACTCTCGGCAAGGTCTTCCTGAACGGCAAGGCCACCTTCCAGGTGGGGGCGACCGATCTCTTCCACCGGTCCGATCCGAAAATCTACGGCTTGGGAAGCTTCACGGCCCACAGGACGCCGGGGCGCGCGTTCTTCGCCCGCCTGGTCCTCACTTTTTGAGGAGAGCATGAAAGGGAGGAAGGGAAAGAACCTCTTCACCCTGGGCGCGGGAATCCTCTTCCTGGGAGGGTTCCAGGCCCCATCCCCGGGAAGGAAGGCCGAAGCGCCAGCCCCAAAAGAAGTCTGGGTGGTCCTCTCCGGGGACGCGGGCCCCTACCGCAAGGCCGCCCGGGCCCTGGAGAAGGCCCTGGAAAAGGAAGGGGTCCATGCAAAGGAAATCCTGCTGAAGGAGCTGGAGGAAACCGACTTCCGGGCCCGGAACCGGCCTTCCGCCTGCGTGGCCGTCGGAACCAAGGCCGCCCTTCACCTCCACCAGGTCCTTCCGCCGGAGATCCTCTTTTCTTTCTGCCTGGTGACCCACCCGGAAGCCCTGGGCATCCTGGAGGGAAGGCCCTTCCTGGGCGTCACCACGGACATTCCCCTTTCCATCCAGGTGGCCCTGGCCCGGAAGGCCCTGCCCTGGATCCGGCGGGTAGGCCTGCTCTTTTCCGGGAAGAACAAGACCAGCCTTTCTCTCAAGAAAGAACTCCGGGCCCGGATACCCAAGGAGTGGACCCTCCAGGCGGTGGACGTGGAAACCTTCTCCTCCAGGGCCGAGGCCATCGAAACCCTTCTTTCGGGAAGGCCCGACCTGGTCTGGACCTTCCCCGATCCTTCCGTCTTCGACCTTGCTTTCCTGAGAGCTCTCCTCCTGGGGGCCCTCCGCAGGAAAATCCCGGTCTTCGGATTCTCCGCGCCCCTGGTTAGAAGCGGAGCCCTCCTGGGTCCCTTCCTGGATCCCGCCTCCCAGGGGGACCTGCTCGGGAAAAAACTTCTTTCGAAACTGAAGAAGGCCGGCGGCGCAGAATTGAAAAAGTCCCTCTTCTTTCCGGAAACCCTCTATGCCGTCAACCTGAACGTGGCCGCCAGGCTCGGCATCCAGCTTCCCCCGGAACTCGTGAAGGAGGCGAAGATCGTCTTCGGATCCAAGAAAGAGGAGGAAGAACAGTGAAATCCATCCTCTCTCTCAAGGTCAAGGCCTTCCTCCTCTTCGTGGGGGTGGCGCTCTTCAGCATCGCCGTTCCCGCCATCGTCCAGATCCAGAGGATGAACGCCCTCATCGCCAGGGGGGAATCCAGGTCCGCCCATTCCCTGGCCCAAGGACTCGCCTGGGCCGTGGAGTTGCCCTTGGCCGTCAAGGACAAGGTGGAACTACGGAGAATCGCCCGGAAATTCCTGGGGGACAAGCAGGTCCTCTTCATCGCCGTCTTCGGCAAAGGCTCCCGGCCGGCGGCCAAGGCGGTCCGCGACGCCGGGGCATGGAAAGCCTATATCTCAGGAGGAAATTCGAAGGAAGATTTCATCCTTGGCACGGCGGACGTATTCTTCACCGGAAGCGAAGAAACCCTCCCCTCTCTGGACTGGTCCCAGGACCGGTCCAAGGGACCGAAGGGAAAAAGGGAAAAGATCGGAAACGTCGTAGTGGCCCTTTCCTCCTTTCCCCGGAAAAAGGCAACCCGAGCCCAGACCTGGGAAGGTCTCACCCTTTTCCTGGTCTCCCTCCTCTCTGCGGGCCTTCTCATCTACTGGGCCGTCCGGCACTGGACCGCCCGCCTGGACAAGCTGGTCCGCGCCGCCGAAGGCGTCACCAGGGGGAACATGAACGAACCCCTGGAGAGGGGAAAGAACGACGAAGTCGGAAGGGTCATCGAGGCTTTCGAAAAGATGCGCCGCGCCGTGGCTCTCCGCGACAAGGAGATGAAGGACTTCAACGCCACATTGAAGCAGAAGGTCCTGGAGCGGACAAAGGACCTGGAAGAGGCCAAGGAAAAAGCGGAGGCCGCCAACCGGGCCAAGTCCGAATTCCTGGCCAACATGTCCCATGAGATCCGGACCCCCATGCACGCCATCCTTAGCTTCGCCGATTTCGGGATCCGGAAAGCCCAGGCCATGCCCGAGAAGACCCGGTCCTATTTCATGAAGATCAAGGACGCCGGCACGAGACTGCTCACCCTTCTCAACTCCCTCCTGGACCTCTCCAAGATGGAGGCGGGAAGAATGACCTTCGATTTCAAGGAAGTCGACATCGTCCCTCTCGCCCGGAACGTGGTGGACGAATTCTCTTCCCTCCTCCACGAACATGGAACGATTCTCGAATTCCGGGAATCTGGACCGCTTGCAGTCAAAGGCGACCCGATGCGGCTCATGCAGGTCCTCCGCAATCTCCTGGGGAACGCCGTGAAGTTCTCTCCCAAAGGATCCAGGATAGAAGTAGTCCTTGAAAAGAGAGAGGGCTTCGCCAGGGTCAGCGTGGCAGACCAAGGAGTGGGCATCGATCCCGGAGACCTGGAGGAGATCTTCAAGATGTTCGTTCAGTCCTCCCGGACCAAGACAGGCGCCGGAGGCACCGGTCTGGGACTGGCAATCTCGAAGGAAATCATCCAGGCCCACGGCGGCAGGATCTGGGCCGAGAACCGGCCGGAGAAAGGGGCAGTCTTCTTTTTCGAGGTTCCCCTGGCATCCCCGTCCCTGGTGCAAGGAAACAATCCCGGGCTCCACCCGGCCCTGCCATCCCACGGAGGCAAAAAATGAAAAATAGACATCGGATCCTGGTGGTCGACGACGACCCTCTGAACATTGAGATCGTTCAGGAACTCCTGGAAGAGGATTACGACCTCCTCGCGGCGGCCGACGGGGAAGAAGCTCTTGTCATCGCGGAGGAAACCCGGCCCGACCTGATCCTTCTGGACATCATGATGCCCGGAATCTCGGGAATCGAAGTCTGCCGGAGGATCAAGGCCCATCCGACCCTGAAGGGGACCAAGGTGCTCCTGGTCTCCGCCAAGGCCATGGTCCAGGAGCGCGTGGAAGGGTACCAGGCGGGCGCAGACGACTACATCACCAAGCCCTTCGACCACGAAGAGTTCCAGGCCAAGGTGCGGGTCTTTCTTCGGATGAAGACCTTGGAGGAAGTGGACCAACTGAAGACCGGGATTCTGGGACTCCTGGCCCACGAGACCAATACCCCTCTTACCTCTATCATCGTAAACGCGGAAATCCTGGCCGAGGGGGGACATTCCGACCCCAAGGAAAGGGAAGAGCTATGCAGGGGGATCCTGGACAACGCGTGGAGGCTCCATGATTTCCTCACCAAGGGAAGGCTTCTCTGCCGTTTCAAGGAAGGCAGCGTGGAACTGGAAAGAGAAACAAGGGACGTGGCGGCTCTGATCCGAAAAGGCCTGGAGAAGATTGAAAAGAAGGCTCTGGAAGCCGGAGTGGAAATCCACGCCGAGCTCCCCGGAAGCCTTCCCTTCCCCGTTTCCGAAAAGCTCTTCGACATGATCCTCCCCGATCTATTCGAGAATATCCTGGAATCCGCCGAGAAAGGCGACGCGATCCTGGTCCACCTCCATGGTGACCGCGAAAGAATCACCCTTGTGGTTGAGGACCAGGGCAAATGGCGCCCGCCCACTTCCTGGGAGGATCCACTGGACGCCCTGGAAGTTCCGGACCTGGAACACCACTCACGGTTCCAGGAATTGAACCTGGCCCTTTGCAAGGCCCTCGTGGAAGGCCAAGGAGGCACTTTCTCCCTCCAATCCACCCCGAGGCAGAAAAACCTATTCCAAATACAAATCCCTGCAGAAGGGACTCCCTCAGCCGAAAGAGACACCGTCTTTTCCCAGGGTCGCTAAATCCATCCTGGAGAGATCTGTCCAAACAATTGACCACCCTCAAGAAAAAAATGAAGAAACCCGATAGCTCCCAAATGAAACCAAGGTTCTTGCGGGAAGCCTCCGTACCCCGATCCTTCCCACAAGGTCTGATAACCTGTTGAAAATCATGAAGCTGTTCAGGGATCCGCGCAAGCCCGGGTTGAGCCGTAGCCATCTTTCAAGAAAGGCTGGAAAGGCGGCTTTCCGGCTCATTTTCCCGGTCTTGCTCGCCGCCGCGCCCTGGGCCGGAGCCCAGGGCCGTAAGTCCGATTCTTTTCCTGGAAAATCGGAGCAAAAGGCCCACAAGAGAACAATGGAGGACACGGGCGGAGAACTCCTCCTCTTTCAAGATATCCCTCAGGTGATTTCCACAGGACGGGAAGCTACACCGCTTTCCCTTTCCCCCGCCCCGGTGAGCACGCTCTCATCGGAGGAGATCAAATGGACCGGGCTCACGTCCATCCCGGAAATGCTCAGGTTTCTTCCTGGCATGGACGTGGTTAAAATCGACAGGATCCACTACGCCATCGGGGTCCACGGTCTCCACAGCTTCTGGGCGGACCGGACCCTGGCCCTGATCGACGGCCGGAACGCCACCCACCCGGCCTGGGGAGGAACGACCTACAACTATCTTCCCCTCATGGCCGAGGACATCGACCGCATCGAGGCTGTCCGGGGCCCCATCGGCGCCACCTGGGGCGCCAACGCCTTCAACGGCGCGGTAAACATCATCACCAAGAAGCCCGAAGACGCCCAGGGAATCACCTTTTCAGAAAAGATCAACGAGTATGGGGACAACCGTTCCTTCCTCCGCTGGGGATCAAAAGCGGGGAACCTAGCCTGGCGGCTCTCCTCCTCCATCCAGCGTGCCGAAACCTCCTCGGACGCCATGACAGGGGAGAATTTCGAATCCAACGACTCCTACAAAGCCATCCGCTTTTCCGGAAGGGGCTCCTGGAAAATCGGCAGGGATGACCACCTCTCCTTCGGGGCTGCCCACGCATGGAACCGAATCGGCGACTTCGAACAGTTCGGTTACTGGGTTCGGAAGAAGGGGAGGGTGGAGATGACCCGCCTCTTCGCGAAACACGAACATTCCTTCGAATCCGGAGGCAAGGGGTACATCCAGGCCTTTTGCAACAGGGAGTACGACGACTACCCCTCCGAGGGACGCGCCGGCTCCGTGGAGTACGACCTGGAGGCGCAGGTAAGCGGAAAATGGATTGAGAACCACCGTCTTACCGTGGGCGGGAACTACCGTTTCATCAGCGTAAATTCCAAAAAGCCCAGGACTCCTCAGGAAGTCCGGATGTCGAAAGGCTTCTCCCACGAGTTCTGGAGCGGGCTCTTTCTTTCCGACAGGTGGACCTTGGAAAGGAGCGCCTCCTTGGATTTCCAGTTCCGAGGCGACTATTACTCCGAGACAAGCCTGGATTGGTCCGCCCGGGCTAGTTGGATCCAGGAATTGGACGAAAATAAAACCCGGGTTTTCAGGTTCAGCCTGGCCCGTTCCTTCCGGGCTCCATCCGCATTCTTCCGCCAAGTGGAACTCTCCCGGATTCCCCTGGCTGGAGGAGGCTATGCCTACAACATCGTAGCCAGCCCACACTTGGGAAACGAGAATGTTTTCTCCATCGAGGGAGGATACTTCTGGAAACCCAGGGAAAACCTTTCATTTACTGCGAACACTTATTACCAGTTCATGGACGGACTCATTTCCCGGGAGGTCCTGTCTCCAACTACGGTGAAGATGGAGAACAGCGGGGCCGGAAGGGCCTACGGTGGGGAACTCGAGGCAAACTGGGAAGTCGGTCCCGCCCGTCTGAGCGGGTGGTTCGGATACAATGGATTCCGATCGAGAGGGGCAAAAAGAAGCTACAGGTCTTTTCGTCCGGCCGATTACAAGGCCGGCCTGAAGGCCCTTGTGAAAATCCCCGGAGGAGTCCACGCGGCCTGTTACTACAGGTATTCCGACGCCGTCCAGACTCCCTTCGCTCATCACCTCCCCGTGATGCATACGGTGGATCTGACCCTAAGCAAAGTCTTCCTCGAAGGAAGGGCCACCCTCCAGATCGGGGCATCCGATCTCTTCCGCCATACAGACCCCAAAATCTATGGACTGGGGAGCCTGGAAGCGCACAAGACCCCGGGACGGACCTTCTTCGCCCGCCTCCTCCTGACCTTCTGACAGCGCCCGCGCTTGGAATAGGGAAAGGGATTCTCCCCCACAGCCCCTGTTTCAACGCCCCCGGAGCCACGTTTCCCACCGGGCCGGGGAGGGCCCCCATTTTTTCCGGGCGATCCACTGGAGCCTCTTCAGGGCGAAGGCCCTGTCGGAAAGATCCCGGCCTCTCAAGACTTTGACCAGGAAGGGAAGGGCCTCCCCCTTCCCCAGCCGGACCAGGCTCTCCAGGGCGGCCTTCCGGTCCTTTCCCGGTCCGACCTTTGCCCTCCGGGCAAGTTCCCCCACGATCCGGGAAGGATCCTTCCGGCCCTGGGAGCGCACCAGGCCCAGGATCCTGTCTCCGATCCGCCCTTCGGAATAGGCCCGGAAAAGCACGGGGAATGCCTCCATTCCCCCGGTCCTGGAAAGGCATCCCGCCGCCTCCATCCGGACCCGCCGGGAAGAATCCCGCAAGGCCCTTTCCAGGCGTTTCCTCTTTCCCGGGTAGTCCTCCCTGCCAAGAAGTGAGACCGCCGCTGTTCGGACATCCTCGGAGGAGTCCCGCAGGGCCCGGCTCAAGGCCATCCGGGCCGCGGCTCCCCCTTCCCGGACCTTTTTCCTAAGGCGAGTCACTCTTTCCCTCGGCGAAAGGCTCGAAGCGGATCGGAGGGCCTCCCCCCGGGCCAGGCCCTCCTCCACCTTCCCGCCGTTCATGAATCGGCCCTTCAACCGGAGCAAAGCCCCCCTGGCGGCCCGGCGCTTCCACTCCGTCCCACTCCGCAAGGCCCTCAGCAAGGGAAGGGGATCCAGTTCCAGTCCCCGGACCAGGCGCTTCAAGGCCTCGATGCTCCGGCCCCGGATCCCTTCATTCGGGTCCAAGAGGAGGCCGGCGATCCTGTTTCGGAGGGAACGGGCGCGGAGAAAACCCAGGGCCCGGATCGCCTCCTCCCGGACCCCGCTGTCGGGGTCGTCCAGGAGAGCGGCGATTCGTGGAGGCACGTCTCTTCTTTTTTTCGCGGCCCCGTTCCAGCCCAGGGCCGCGAGGGCCCATTTCCTCCTCAAGGGGTCCTCCTCTGGGACCTTCCCGGAGGGCCCTGATTTCACTTCACGGGCCTCTCCCAGGGTGAAAGAGCGGACCTAAGTTCCCACACATCCAAGGCGCGGACCCGGGCTGTCCCGCCCCGGGAGAAAAGGCCAAGGGGGCGGGCCCCCGCACCGGGAAGAGAACAAAAGCACATGGTGATCCGCCCCCCCGCGGCGAAGATCTCGATCGAGGTTTTGTCCACAAGGATCCGGAGCCGGATTCTTTTCTTCCCGGTCCCCAGGGGCGCCGTCTTCCCGAAGGCCGAAAGCCTTCCGGCCTTTCCGTCGTAGAGAATTTCCTTTCCCCGGACCTTCAAACCCACCTGTTCCGCCCGGCCCGGTTCGATCACGGCCTCGATGTCCCAGAGATCCCCTTTCAGGGCGGCCAGGGGGTCCGCGCCGGGTTTCAGTTCCAGGTCGGACCAGGTGTGCCTCCGCCCCCGGATCTTCTCGATCTCCCGGACGGGCCGGAAGAAGAGCCGCGGCCCTTCGGGGGTCGTCAGAAGGGTCAACTCCCTGGGAAAGCTCATCTGCTGGTTGAACACCACGCCAGGGTATTTCCCTCCCCGCATCCAGCCGATCTGGATCCGCCTTCCATCCCCGGGAGGAATGTCGTTCCAGGTCTGGGCGGCGTAGAAGTTCGCCCCCCAGTGGGAGCGGAGGACCTTGGTCTCCGGGACGAAGACCTTCCCGTCGAACCGCCCCACCCGGTAGTTGCCGTTGGCACCCCAGAAGATCCAGCGCTTGTTCCCCTTGTCGCCGTCCAGGGGGAGCTCGAAGAAATCGGGGCATTCCATGGTGCCCGGCATGGAGACCTCGCAAAGCACGCGCCAGGACTTCAGGTCCCGGGATTCGAAAAGGGCATACCGGTCCTTCACCAGGTAGAGGGCCATGACCCACTTCTTTCCCTTTTCGTACCAGAGGATCCTGGGATCCCTGTTTTTCCCGGCCACCCACCCCAGGACGGGGTTCTTCGCATACTTGGTCCAGGTCCTTCCCCTGTCGTTTGAAAAGGCCAGGCTCTGGACCCGGGGCTTTCCCTTGGACTCGGGCGAGGTGTCCCCCGCCGAGGTGTAGAGCGCGACCAGGGTCTCTTCCATCCCCCGGCGGAACCCGGCAGTGTCGTTCCAGTCCACGGCGGCCGAACCGGAGAAGATGGTTCCCATGGCGTCGGGACGGATTGCGTTCTCCAACTGCCTCCAGTGCAGGAGGTCGGGACTCACGGCGTGCCCCCAGGTCATGTGGCCCCAATGGCGCCCGAAAGGATTGTGCTGGAAGAAGAGGTGGTATTCCCCTTTGTAATACACCAGGCCGTTGGGATCGTTGAGCCAGCCCTCCCGGGAGGTAAAGTGAAACCTGGGCCGGATCCGCTCGAAGCGCGGCCTATCGGACTGGAGGATGTGGTCCACATCGATGTGCCCCCACC
>CAYQBW010000017.1:0-13381 GCA_964415725.1 uncultured Planctomycetia bacterium | reverse complement strand
CCTCACGAACAACCCACTCCCCGCCTGAGGAACCAAAGAAAGAACCCCGCAAAGAATTGGAAGGAACAATGTGCCGCCTCCTGTTCTTCCATTCGATCAAACTTTGAAAAACCAAACTAAATCAGAATAAAGATTCGTGGAGGGTAAAGGGAGAAGGCCGGGCGTGACCTCTAGCAGGAAGGGGGTAAACTGGCGGGATTGAGATGGACAGGCGCCCTGGATGATGTTCCCCAACGAGGCTGGAACTTGCTGATGAAACATGGAGTCCTGAAGTTCTTCGGGCTCGCCTGGACGGCGGTCTTTCTGGCCGGCAGGCTGGGGGCCCAGTCCTGGCCGACCTACAACCACGGCCCCAGCCGGAACGCCCTGGTCGAGCGGTCTTTGGGGGTCCCCCTGAAGCTGCAATGGGTCCATGTCCCCAGGCTGGCTCCGAGGCCCGCCTGGCCGGACCCGGCGCCCAACGACTTCTGGCACAGGAAGCACAACCTGGCCCCCCGGGTGATCTACGACCGGGCCTTCCACCTGGCCGCTGCCGGCGGCAAGGTCTACTTCGGCTCCTCCGCCGACGACCAGGTCCACTGCCTGGACCTGGCCACGGGCAGGGAGGTCTGGACCTTCTTCGCGGGCGGGCCCGTCCGCCTCTCTCCCACCCTGGCGGGGGGCAAGGTCTACTTCGGTTCCGACGACGGCTGGGTCTACTGCCTGGACGCCGCCACGGGCCGCCTCCTCTGGAAGGTCTTCCCCGCCCCCAAGGAGCAGCTCGTGATCGGCAACCGCCGGATGATCTCGCTCTGGCCCATCCGCACGGGCGTCGTCGTGGACCAGGGCAAGGCCTTCTTCTGCTCCGGCCTCTTTCCCGAGCTGGCCGGGGTCTCTCTCTGCTGCCTGGACGCCGCCACGGGCAAGGAGATCTGGAAGGTCAAGACCGACATCTCCGCCCAGGGCTACATCCTGGCTTCCCGGGACCGCCTCTTCGTGCCCACGGGCCGGACCGCGCCGGTGGCCTTCGACAAGCGAAACGGCAAAAAGCTCGCCTCCATCCCCAGTTCGGGGGGAGGATACGCGGTGGTGGAAGACGACCTGGTCGCCGCGGGACCAGGGGACACCACGGGCACCTTGACCCTCACCGACGCCAAAACCCGCCGGAAGCTCGTCTCCTTCCAGGGCCTTCACCTGGTCTCCCGGGGAGGGATCTACTACATCCACGGCAGGACGAGCCTCTTAGCCCTGGACCGGAACCGCTACATCGCGCTTCTCCGCAAGCGGATGGACCTGGAAGCCCAAAAGAAGAAATCCACCGCCCTCCTCAAGAAAAAGGGCAAAAAATCCCCGGAGGCCAAGAAACTCCGCCTCCGGATCGACGCCATGGGGAAAGACATCGCCCGGCTCAACAGGGCCATGAAGAAGTGCTTCCTCTGGAACAAGCCCTGCAAGGAGCCCTACGGCTTTCTCGTGGCCGGCGACCTTCTCTTCACGGGCGGCCAGGACCGGGTCTCCGCCTGGAAGGCCTCGTCGGGACGAAAGGTCTGGTCCGCCCCGGTGGAAGGTCGGGCCTACGGCCTGGCCGCCGCCGAGGGAAGGCTCCTGGTGAGCACCTCAAAGGGGAAGATCTACTGCTTCGGGAAGGGAAGAACGCCCGCACCCAAATCCTCTTCCGCCCCGGAAATCCAGCCGCCCGCCCCCGGCGGAGGACCAGGGGCCTTCCTCTCCCAGGTGCTTCCCCAGGTTCCCAAAAAGCGGGGGTGGTGCCTGGTTTTGGGGACGGCGGGCCCGGCGGCTCCCCTGGCCCGGGAGGTGGCCCTACGCACCAACCTGGACGTCTTCGTCCTGGAAGAGGACCCGGCCCGGGTGGCTTCCGCCAGGAAGGCCCTGGAGAGGGCCGGCCTCTACGGCAACCGGGTCACCGTCTACGAGGGGAGCCTGGAGAAGACCTGGATTCCCCCCTATTTCGCGGATCTCATTCTCTCGGGAGAGGCCCTGGAGAAGGGCCGGCTCCCCGGCCCGCCCGGGCTGGTCCTCCGCTCCCTCCGCCCCTGGGGCGGGGTGCTGGCCCTGGCCCTCCGGCCCGGAACGGACGGGTCGGCTTCATCCGCCCTGGCGGAATGGGCCGGGAAGGCCTCCTCCGGCGGCCGCTTCCCGGAGATCCAACCGGTGAAGCCATCCTCCGGCGAAGGCCTTCTCCTCCTCCGCCGGGGCCCCCTTCCCGGGGAGGGCGAGTGGACCGAGGGCCTCTGCAACCCGGGCAACACAGCCTGCACCATGGACCGCCGCGTGGCGGGCCCCATGGATCTCCAATGGTTCGGCAGGCCCGGCCCCCGGAAGATGGCCGACCGGCACCACCGCAACCCGCCCCCCCTCTTCAAGGCGGGAAGGCTCTTCATTCCCGGCGACCAGTATTACTTCTGCGTGGACCCCTACAACGGCGCTCCCCTTTGGGAGATCCACCTGCCCGGGTCCCGGCGCCTCGGAGTCTTCCTGGACTGCTCCAATATCGCCGTGGACGACCGGTTCTTCTACGTGGCCGCGGGCCCCAAGCTCCACCGCTACCACGTGGCCACCGGCCTCGAGGCGCCGCCCATCCGCCTCCCGCGGATCCTCCAGGGAAGGCATGTCTGGGAGTATCTCTCCCTCCCGGAGGGGAAGATCCTCGGGTCCGCGGCAAAGGAGGGAGCCGCCTTCCAGGAAATGAGCTACAACGGCGAAAAACCCCTCTGGGGGGATTCGATGCCCCTGGTCACGAGCCGGGCCCTCTTCTGCATGGACCGCCGGGGACGGCTCCTTTGGAAGTATCACAAGGGCGTCATCCTGAACACGACCCTCACCTCCGGGAAGGGGCGGGTCTATTTCATCGAGAGCGAGGCCAAGGGGGCCTTCGCCTCCAAGAACGGCAAGATGCCCATGAGCGTCTTCCGGGCCGGAAAGTGCTGGCTCACGGCCCTGGACTTGGAGCGCGGCCGGAAAGCCTGGCGGATCCCCCTGGACATGAGCGAGTTCCAGATTCTCTGCTACCTGGAATACGCCAGGGGTAAACTTCTTCTCTCGGGGAACCACTACATCGAGGGAAGGCTCTGGTATTTCTTCCGGGCCCTGGACCCGGCCTCGGGAAAGGTGGTCTGGGAGCAGAAAGAAAACAGCGGTTTTCCCCCCAACGGGGAACACGGCGAGCAGAACCGCCACCCCACGATCATCGGAAACTGGGCCTATACCTGGCCCTTCGCCTACAGGATGTCCGACGGCAAGCGCAGGAAGGGCTGGCGCTTCTCCCGCCACGGCCACGGCTGCGGCGGCGTCTCGGCCAGCGCCTACACCCTCTTCTGGCGGGGCGGAAATCCCTGGAGGTGGGACATCCGCCCCGGCGGCGGCCCCTCTCCCCTCAACCGGGTCAACCGGCCCGGTTGCTGGATCAACATGATTCCCGCCGGTGGCATGGTTCTCATACCCGAGGCCAGCTCGGGCTGCACCTGCGGCTTCCCCCTCCAGACCTCCATGGCCTACGTGCCCAAAGAACTCAAAGTCTTCCGAGACCCGGAGGCGACGCAATGAACCTTTCCCTTCTCAAAGGCCTCCTCCCGGGGCTCGTCCTCTTCCTGGCGGCCCTGGCGGCGGCCCAGGAATGCGACGCCTGCGACGAACCGGTCTTCCGCTACGCCCTCTCCAGCTGGGACACCGACGCCTACACCCTCACGATCTACGCCCCCGGGAGGGAACTCCCCAAAAAGGCCCTCTCCATCCTGGAGAAGGCCTCCTTCAAAAAGGGCGGAAAGGCCAACCTCACCCTCCGCATCCTCCGGAAGGACCCGCCTCCTTCGAACTGGCGGGGGAAGGAAAAACCCCGGGGCCCCTGGATGGTCCTCTCCTACCCGGGGCCCGCGAAGAGGCAGGCCTGGGCGGGCCCACTCACCGAGGAGAACGCCCGGGCCCTGGTGGACTCCCCCGCCCGGCGTGAGCTGGCCGAGCTTCTCCTGGACGGGGAGAGCGTTCCCTGGATCCTGGTGGAATCGGGACGGGCCGAGGCCGACCACAAGGCCCTTTCCTTCCTGGAGAAGGAACTGCCCCTGCTTCCGGAGCGCCTCCGCAAGGAGACCCTGGAAGCGACCCCCCCGGGGGAGCAGCCCAGGGAACTCAAGGTGGAATTCCCCCTCTACCGGATCAGGAGAGGCGACCCGGAGGAACGGATCCTTCTCGGGGTCAAAGACGGCCTGGCCCAAAAGGCCTCCCAGGTGCCGGTGGCCTTCCCCCTTTTCGGCCGGGGCCGCATCCTGGAGGCCCTGGCAGGCCCGGAGATCGACGAGCGGGCCGTCCTCAAGGCCTGCCGCTTCCTGGCCGGTCCCTGCGCCTGCGAGGTAAAGGGCATGGCCCCGGGCCTGGACATGTTGTTTGCGGCCGACTGGGAGAAGGCCGACATCCAGCCCCTGCTCACGGAGATCGACCTCCCGCCGCTTACGGGGCTTCCCGCAGGGGAGGGGAAAGAGCCCGCCCGGGCCGGGTCCCCGCCGGCGGAGAAAAAAGCCCCAGGGGAAAGGACCGGACCCCCTCCCGCGGGGCGGCAGGAGGAAAACAAGAAATCCTCTCCCACCCTCCCCGCCGGGTTCGGGAGAATCGTCCTCATCACCCTGGCCGTCCTCGCGGCCGCCCTGGGAGGGCTCGCCGTCTTCTTCCTCAAGGGCAAGGGCGGAGGCGCCTGAGATGAGCCCATGGAGGCTGGTCTTCGGGGAGATTCTCTTCCGGAAGCTCCATTTCCTGCTCTCCGTCTTCGCCGTGGCGGCCGCGGCGGCCGTCTTCGCCGGGGCCGTCACATCCATGAAGCGCTTCGACGCCGCCACCCAGGCCATCCTGGCCCGGAAGGAGGCGGAGACCCAGGCCCGGGTCAAGGCGCTCCGGGACAAGATCCGGGCCCGGGTGGCGAAACTCAACGACGAGATGCGCCGCATCATGAAGAAGATGGGCTTCAACATCCTGATCCTTCCCGAGGGCCAGGATCTCACCGACTATTACTCCAAGGGGTATGCCGCCAGGTTGATGCCCGAATCCTACGTGGAGAAGCTCTCCAAGGCCCGCATCATGACCATCCGCCACCTGATGCCCATCCTGGAACGCCGGGTCTCCTGGCCGGAACAGGGAGGACGGACGGTCTTCCTGGTCGGGACCAGGGGGGAGGTCCCCCAGGCCTGGAGGAAGAGCAAGAAGACCCCCATCGTAGACCGGATCCCCAAAGGGAAGATCGTTCTCGGCTACCAGCTCTGGAAGGGACTCCACCTGAAGCCCGGCGACAAGGTGACCTTCATGGGCCGGACCTATACGGTCGACAAGTGCATGGAGGAGAGGGGATCCAAGGACGACCTCACTGTGTGGCTCCCCCTGGAGGAGGCCCAGTCCCTTCTCGGCCTGCAGGGCAGGATCAACGCCATCCTCGCCCTGGAGTGCAGTTGCGCCTGGGCGCAGGTAGGCAAGGTGCGGGCGGACGTGGCCAAGGTCCTTCCCGGAACCCAGGTCCAGGAGTTCCGGAGCAAGGCCCTGGCCCGGGCGGAGGCCCGCAACAAGGCCGCCGCCGAGGGAGCGCGGATGGTGGAGCAGGCCCGCCGGGAGATGCGGGCCGCCCTGGCCCAGGAAAAGGCCGCCCGGGCGAGGATGAAGCAAAGCATGGACGACTTCGCCTCCATCCTGGCGCCCCTGGTTCTGCTGGCCTCCGCCCTCTGGACGGCGCTCTTGGCCTTCGACAACGTGCGCCGCCGGCGCGGAGAGATCGGGATCCTCCGGGCCATCGGATGTTCCTCGGGGCGGATCGCCTCCCTCTTCCTGGCCCGGGCCGTGCTGGTGGGGATCGCCGGGGCCCTGGCGGGCTACGCCGCCGGCGTGGGAGGGGCCCTCCAGTTTTCCCGCGGGCCTGCCGCCGGCCCCGGGTTCCTACAGGGGTTCCTCTTCCTGGGGATCCTCCTGGGCGCGCCCCTTCTCTCCGCCCTGGCCGGCCTGGCCCCCGCGGCCCTGGCCGCCCGGACCGACCCGGCCCTGGTTCTCAGGGAGGAATGACGCCGTGCTGGAAATCAAGAAGGCCTCCAAGACCTGGCGGGGCCCGGCGGTCCCGGTGAAGGCCCTCTCGGAAGCGGAACTCCGGGCGGAGCCGGGAGAGTTCGTCATCGTCCGGGGACCGAGCGGAAGCGGCAAGACCACCCTCCTGCTTCTCGCCGGGGGGCTTCTCGCCCCCGACGAGGGAGAGATTCTCTGGAACGGAAAGAATCCTTACGCCCTTCCCCCCGGGGAGCGGGCCGCCCTCCGGGCCAGGACGGTGGGTTTCGTCTTCCAGCAATTCCACCTGGTTCCCTACCTCACGGTGGAGGAAAACGTCCTGGCCCCCACCCTTGCCGCGCCCCTTCCGGACGGAAGAAAAAGGGCCGCCCGGTTGCTGGACCGCTTCGGCCTGGCCGGAAGGGCCCGGCACAGGCCCGGGGAGCTGAGCACCGGGGAAAAGCAGAGGACCGCCCTGGCCCGGGCCCTCCTTCCCGGGCCGCCCCTGCTTCTGGCGGACGAACCCACGGGAAACCTGGACGAGGAGAGTTCCCGGGCCATCCTGGAAGCCTTCGAGGATTATACCCGCTCAGGCGGAACGATCCTCCTGGTCACTCACGACCCGGCCCTGGCCCCCCGGAAGGGACGGGAATTTCTCCTCCGGGAAGGACGCCTCCGGGAGGCCTCTCCCCGGTAGAAGGAACCAGGTCCTTCTTCCCGGGAAGTCCCCCGGACGCCCAGGTGAGCGAGCGGCCCACAAGATCGAGGAGCACGTCGCAGGCCTTGTCCCCCAGGGTCTTGAGCCCATAGAGGGGGGAGGACTTGTAGAAGACCTTGCTCATGGAGGCGGCCCAGGAGGAGAGTTTCGCCCCCACCTTTCCGGCCGTCTCCGACCAGCGATCCCCCACGTCTCCCACCTTCTCTTTCACCTTCCTGTCCAGAACCCCGGCAGTCTCGAGGACAAGGTCCGAGGCCTTCTGGAAAAATTTTCCCAGGGCTTTCCCAAGGAAGGGCGAAGGCGGCCTGGCGGCGGCCTGGACTTTGCTCCGGTCCCCGGCCGTGGGAGGGGAAATCCTCATGGCCAGAACCAGGGCCAGGGCCACCATGAAGACCCGGCCGAAAGAGCCGCCGCGGAAGAACATGGGAGGAATTCTACCCCCCATGTCCCCAAAAAAACAGGTCCTGTAGGGGACGCCGTAGGGGACGCCCGAGGGACGGCCGAAGGCCGTCCCGACGGTCGTCCCGCGCTATGGCCCCCCAGACTCGATGGATCCGGCCCCAAAAAACCCAATCCCCCACGGGGCGGGATGATTCCCCATTCCCGGAACCATCCCGGGCCGACGTTCGGCCGGGTCGCCAGGGGCGACCCGGCCTCCGGCGGCCCCTACACACATCCGAACGGCGGAAGGATTCCCCATCCCGTCCCGTCAGGGCCGTAGGGGACGCCCGAGGGACGGCGCAAAGCGCCGTCCCGACGGTCGTCCCGCGATCGAGCCTCCCGGGACGAACCAGGGGAAAAGGGCCGGGAGCACCAGCAGGGTCACCACAGTCGAAGTCAGAAGCCCTCCCACCACCACCGTGGCCAAGGGCCGCTGGAGTTCACTCCCCGTCCCGGTGGCCGCCAAAAGGGGAATCAACCCCAAGGCCGTAGTCACGGCCGTCATGAGCACCGGCCGGAGCCTGAGCCTGGCCCCTTCCAGGGACGCGTCCCTGGGATTGCGGCCTTGCCGCAAGAGCTGGTTCATGCAGGTCACCAGCACCATCCCGTTCTCCAGGGCGATCCCGAGCAGGGCGATGAAACCCACCGACGCCGGAACGGAAAGGTTCTGGCCCGTAAACCAAAGAGCCGCCACCCCCCCCACCAGGGCCAGGGGGATATTGAGAAGGATCAGGGCGGAACTCTTCAAAGAGCCGAAGCTCCGAAAGAGCATGAGCAAAACCGCGAGCAGAGTGACGGGCACCACCAAGGCCAGGCGCTTGTTCGCTTCCTCCTGGAGCCTGAACTGTCCTCCCCAGGTCACGTGATACCCGGCGGGCAGGTCCACCTCCCGGTCGATCTTTCTCTGGGCCTCCTTCACGAAGGAGCCGATGTCCCGGTCCACCACGTTGCACTGGATGGTGATGAAGCGCTGGTTGTCCTCCCGCGTGATCTGCCTGGGCCCCACCACCTCCTCGATGGCGGCCAGCTCCGAGAGGGGCGGCCTGGCCCCGTCGGGAGCGGGAATGACGATCTCCTTCACCGCCCGGATCGTGGACCGGGCCCGGGCCGGATACCTGACCAGGATATCGAACCGCCTGATCCCCTCGAAGACCTGGCCCGCCTCCACGCCGCCCACGGCCGCCCGCACCACGTCCTGGAAATCCGCGATGTTGAGCCCGTGCCTGGCCAGGGCCTTTCTCTTGGGCCGGATGAGAAGCTGGGGCGTTCCCGTGACCTGGTCCACCTGCACGTCCGCCGCGCCCCGGACCTTCTTGATCACTCCCGCGATCCGGCCGGCCTTTTCCTTGAGAACGCCCAGGTCTTCCCCGAAGAGCTTGACCGCAAGCTCCGCCCGCACCCCTTCCAGGAGTTCGTCCACCGTCATCTCGATGGGCTGGGTCAGGTTGACCAGGGCGCCGGGCACGTCGCCCACCTCCTTCCGGATGATCCGCTCGATGGATTCCTGGTCCCCCGCTTGCCGCCACTCGTTCTTGGGCTTGAGGAGAACATACATCTCCGCGGAATTGACCGGATCGGTGTGGGCCCCCACCTCGCCCCGCCCCACGCGGGTCACCACCTCCCGCACCTCGGGGATCTTCAGGAGCCTCCTCTCCACGATCATGGCCGTCCTCTTGCTCTCCTCCAGGGAGATGGAGGGAGCCATGGTGAGGCGCACCACGATCGTCCCTTCCCTCAGCTTGGGAGTGAACTCCGACCCGATCCTGGGGAAGATGAAGGCCCCGAGAGCCAAGAGGAGAACGCCCGCCCAGAGGGCGGCCCACCGCCTGTCCACAAACCACCCAACCACGGGCCGGTAGAGGGAGAGAAGGACCCTTTCCAGCAGGGGAACCCCCGCCTCGGTCTTTCCCTTCTTCCTCCGCCCCATGAGAAGACTCCCCAGGAAGGGCGCCGCGAAAAGGGCGAAGACCAGGGACCCCAGCATGGCCAGGGCCACCGTGTAGGCCAGGGGCCGGAAGGTCTTTCCTTCCACGCCCTTCAAGGTAAACAGGGGTAGGAAGACCAGGACGATGATGGAGATGGCGAAGGCCACGGGCCGGGCCACCTCCTTGCAGGATTCCAGGATCACCGCCGTCTTGGAAATCTCCGGAGGCGCCGACCGGAGGTGGCGGTCCATGTTTTCCACCATCACGATCGCCGCGTCCACGATCATCCCGATGGCGATGGCCAGGCCCCCAAGGGACATGAGGTTGGCCGAAATTCCGAACCAGCCCATGGCCAGGAAGGCGAAGAGGATCGAGAAGGGGATGGACAGGGCCACCACGACCCCGGGCCGCCACCCCCCCATGAAGAGAAAGAGAATCAGCGCCACCAGAAGAATCCCCTGGACCAGGGCGCCCGCTACCGTCCCCACGGCGGCCTGGACGATATCCCTTTGCTGGTAATAGGGAACGATCCGCACGCCTTCGGGGAGACTCTTCTGGATCTCGGCGATCTTCTTCTCCACCCGCTCGATCACGGCCGAGGAGTTCTCTCCGAAGAGCTTGATGACCATCCCGGCCACCACCTCCTCTTTGCCGTTGCGGGTCTGGAGCCCCCTTCGGATGGCGCCTCCCACTTTCACGTCGGCCACGTCCCCCAGGTAGACCGGCCGGCCGTGGACGGTCTTGACCACGATCCTCTCCAGGTCCTCCACCCCTCCCGCCAGCCCCACGGACCGGACGATCAGCTCCTCCTTGTTCCTCTCGATGAACTGGGCGCCTGTATTCTGGTTGTTGGCCTCGATCCTTTCGATGACATCCGCCAGGGTCAACTCGTAGCGAAGCAGGTCACCGGGCCGGACCTCCACCTGGTATTGCTTCTGGAAGCCCCCGATCCCCAGCACCTCGGTGATGCCCGGAACCGTCTGGAGCTGGAGCTTCACGATCCAGTCCTGGATGGTGCGGAGTTCCTCGAGGGAATACTTCCCCGTCCTGTCCTCCAGGTAATAGAAGAGGACCAGGCCCATCCCGGTGGAGATGGGACCCATCCTGGGATCCCCGAAGCCGGGGGGAATCTCCTCCCGTGCCTCCTCGAGCCTCTCGTTCACCACCTGGCGGCAGAAGTAGATGTCCATGCCGTCCTGGAAGTAGAGGTTCACCACGGAGAGCCCGAAGTTGGAAACGCTCCGGATCTTCTCCACCCCGGGCAGGCCCGTCATGGCGGCCTCCACCGGGAAGGTCACGTATTTCTCCACCTCCTCCGGGGCGAGCCCCTCGGTGACGGTGAAGATCTGGACCAGGTTGGGGGAGACGTCGGGGAAGGCATCCACCGGGAGCTTTTCGTAGGACCAGAACCCTCCCGCCGCGATGAGAAGGAGCATGATCCCCAGAAAGAGGCGGTTGGAAAGCGTAAACCGTATGAGATGACCGAGCATGCCTTTTCCTCTCAGTGGGAGTGTCCCTCGCCGAAGGCCCCCTTCCGGAGTTCCGCCTTGACCACGAAGGCGTTCTCTTTCACGTAGACTTGTCCCGCCGAGAGACCCTCCAGGATCTCCACCGAGGTCTCATCCTCCCGGCCGGTCTTCACGGGCCTCGGCTCCAGCCCTTCCGGGGTCTTCACGAAGACCACCTTCTTCCCCTCCATCTCGAGAAGGGCGGACTTGGGAAGGAGCAGGGGAAGGCGGATCTCTTCCAGGAGAGCCGAACCCGTGACGAACATCCCGGGCTTCCACTTCCCTTCCTCGTTGGAAAGGACCACCCGGGCCAGGGCGGTGCGGGTGGCCTCTTCCAGGAAGGGCGTGACGTAGGTGATCCGCCCCTTGGTCTCCAGGGAAACCCGGTCTCCCCGGACCACCACCTCTTTTCCGGGCCGGACGGCCTGGATGTCCTTCTGGTAGATCGTGAGCCGCACCCACACGAGGCGGGGATCGGCGATGGTGAAAAGCCGGTCCTCCCCGCTCACCATCTCGCCCCGGGTCAGGTGCTTGGCAGTGATGACACCCTTCTCGGGGGCCCTGAGAAAATAGCAGGCCAGGTCCCGGTCGCCCCCTTTCCCCAGCTCCTGGACCTCCTTGTCGTCCAACCCGAGGACGTGGAGTTTCCTCTCCGCCGCCTTCACCTCGAACTCGGCCACCTGGTAGGCCCGCCGGGCCGAAAGGAGCCGCCGTTTCACCTCGAAGGCCACGCTCTCCCGGGCGGTCTCAAGCGCCGCCCGGGCCTTCTTGAGCCGGCTCTCCGCCTCCAGGAGATCGGCCTTGCTGGAGACCTTCTCCCGGAAGAGCTGTTTTTCCATCTCCAGGGCTTCCCTGGCGAAGACGAACTCCGCGAAGGTGGAGACCAGGCGGTTCCGGGCCTCGCCCATCTCCCCGAAATCCTTTTTCCGCATCTCATCGAGAGAGGGAAATCCGGCGAGATAATCCAGGAGCTTCAACGTATTCCTGTGGACCGCTTCGGCCCTCTCCCCGTCCGCCCGGGCCAGGGCCTCCATCCGCTTCTTCGCCAGGTATTCGCTCTTGGCGGCGCCGAGAGCGGGGCTTTCGATCACCGCCAGGACATCCCCCTTCTTCACAGGGTCCCCCAGCTCCTTTCTTACTTCCCTGGCGATCCCGGGCGCCCGGGCCACCACGTGGACCAGGGTCTCCGGGTTGAAGACCACCTCGCCGGGAAAATCCCTTGTGATCCGGAGGGTCCCCGGGCCCGCCTCCGCCAGGGCGATCCCGAACTCCTTCCTTTCCCCGGGGGAGAACTTGACCGCCTCGTGGTGTTCCGCCGGCCCGCCGGCCTTCTCCGAATGGGGCGCCTCCACGGGTTGGGGAGAATCCCCCCGGAGGGGCCGAACCGCTCCGAAGGCCCAAAGAAGGGCGAGGCAGGCCGCGGCCCCGCCGGCGGCCCAGAACAATCCGCTCCACTTGCGCATGGTCCTCATCCTTTTCTACTTCGATTTCCGTCTTTGTGTAATCGGTGCAGCCGTAAGCCTTTCGATCTCCACCAGGGCGCGGTGGTAGGAAGAGAGGACGCCCGTGTATTCCATGCGGACCTGCAGAAGGGTCCTCTGGGCGTCCAGGACCTGGAGGTAATCGAATTTCCCTCCCTCGTATCCCGCCCTGGCCGCCTGGAAGGCCTTCTCGGCGGAAGGGAGGATTTCCCTCTCGAACCTGAGGGCGGAGGCGTGGGCCGCCTCCAGGGAGCGGTAAGCCGAAGCCAGGGCCGCCCCGGCACGAACCAGGGCCGCCTTTCGTTCGGCCACGGCCTTGGAGAGCCGCGATTCCGCCTCCATGATCCGCCCCTGGTTCCTGTCGAAGACCATCAAAGGCAGGGAAAGCTGGAGCACGAAGGCCTGGTCGTCGGTTCCCTCGTATCTCTGCACCCCCCCGCCCAGGGTCAGGTCCGGCCACCGTCCCGCTTCCGCAAGCTCCAGGGCGGCCTTTCTCAAGTCCATCTCCCCCTTCCAGCGGGCCAGGTCCGGGTTGGCAGCCAATCCCTCCTTCAGGGCCTCCAGGGAGGGCAATTCGGGGAGGAGGGATCCAAAATCCCCTTTTGCCCTTTCGAAACCGGGCTCCGCCTCTCCCCAGGCGGCGGAGAGCCTCTTCCGCGCCAGGTCCAGGTCCCGGCGGGCCCCTTCGAGGGCGACTCTGCCCAGGGCCAACTGCAGGGCCGCCTTGGTCTCCTCCAGGGGCGAGGCCTTCCCGGCCCGGACCCGCCGGGCCGAGAGGGCGGCCATGTTCCCGGCCACACGCAGACTCTCCTCCGCCACGGCCAGCCTCTCCTGGGCCCCCAGGAGGTCGTAGAAAGCCCGGGCCGTCTCGGCGTATACGTTCAACCGCTCCCCTTCGTAGTCCCACCCGGCCAGGTCCCTCCGCAGGGCGGCCACCTTCTCTCTCTTGGATCGCTTTCCTCCCAGCTGGATGAGCTGGCTCAAGGTCAAGGTGGTCTGGGCCCCGTGAAAGGCGGCCCTCTCCCCCGACCCACCGAACTCCTCGATCTCCAGGGAGAGCTCCGGGTTCGGAAGGAGAGCGGCCTGGATCCGCCGGGCCTCGGCGGCCCGGACCTCCCAGGAAAAGGCCTGGAGGCGCGGGTTTCCCATCAAGGCCAGGGCAAGGGCCCCGGGCAGGGTGACCACCCCCCGGGGCGCCCGAACCTGGCCCTGCCGGGACTTCCCGGACCGGACCTTGCCCTGGGAGGGAAAAAAGGCCTGGTATTGCGATCCCAGGGCCCTGGGAGGGGGCGGAAGCTGTGAGCC
>CAYQBW010000016.1:0-13832 GCA_964415725.1 uncultured Planctomycetia bacterium | reverse complement strand
GAATGAAGTCATTCCTTCGTAGCCGCTCACCCGCCCTTCCCGCCGGCGGGCCGAGGCGGTCTGGCAACCAGGGTCGGGAGTTCCCGGAGGTGGAGGTGTCTCTATGAATGCCACCGAAGTCAGGGACTTGAGCAAGGAGTTCCTGGAGCACGTCTATGCGATTCCAGGCGGCGAGAAGATCAATCTTTGCCTGCAATGCGGGACCTGTTCGGCCTCCTGTCCCACGGCGGAGGCCATGGAATACGGTCCCCGCGAGATCATCGCGGCCCTCCGGGCGGGGATGCTGGACCGGATGTTCGAATCCAACACGGTCTGGTTGTGCGCCTCCTGCTACCTGTGCACCGTCCGTTGTCCCGCCGGGATTCCATTTACGGATGTCATGTATGAACTCAAGCGGTTGGGGGTGAAAAAAGGCCTTTACAAGAAAGGCGAGCCCAACGCGATCATCGCCCGGATCTTCGTGGACTCCGTCCGAAGGTTCGGGCGGAACGCCGAAATGCGGCTCATGCGCGAGTTTTTCCTGAAGTCCAATCCCTTCAAGAGGCTCGATCTCCTTCCGGTGGGCCTCAAGTTCCTCAGGAAGAAGAGGCTCAAGTTCGGCGTGAAGAAGATCAAGGGGGTCGAGGGACTCCGGAAGATGTTGGCCGCCGTGGAAGGAGAGGAGGAGAAGAGATGGCCGAAATGACCGCGAGGAAGAAACTGGTCTACTCCTACTTCCCGGGATGTTCCCTGGAAGGCGTCAACGAAGCATACGACATCTCCACCAGGAACACGGCCAGGGTCCTCGGGATGGAGTTGCGGGAGCTGGATGACTGGAACTGTTGCGGCGCCACGGCCTACGTGGCCGTCAACGAGAAGAAGGCCTTCGTCCTGTCGGCGCGGAACCTGGCGCTGGCCGAGAAACAGGGGCTGGACCTCGTTACGGTTTGCAGCGGGTGTTACCTGGCCCTCTACAAGGCGAACAAGTATATCGCCCAGAACCCCATGCTCCGGGCCGAGGTCCGCAACGCTCTCCGCGCAGGGGGCATGGATTTCGCCGGAAACGTGAGGGTCAGGCACTTCCTAGAGGTTGTGGTGAACGACGTGGGGGAGGAGATCGTCCGGCGCCACGTCGTGAAACCCCTGAAGGGATTGAGGGTGGCCTGCTACCACGGCTGCCAGATCGGGAGGCCCTTCGGGGACATCGACGACCCGGAGAAGCCGAACCTGATGAACAGGCTTCTCTCGTGGCTCGGGGCGGAGCCCGTGGAGTTCCCCATGAATTCCAAGTGTTGCGGGGGGCTCATGATGTCCACCCACCCCGAGATGGGGCTGAAGCTTTCCGGGTCCATCCTCCAGTGCGCCAGGCGGAGAAACGCCGACGCGGTCATCACGGCCTGCCCCCTCTGCCAGGTCAACCTGGAGGCGAGGCAGGGGGAGATCTCCAAGGCCATGGGGTTCGATTCCAGGATACCCATCATGTATTTCACGCAAGCGATGGGGTGCGCCCTGGGACTGGGTTCCAAGGACCTGGCCCTGGGTGATTCCCTTTCTCCCGTGGAGGAAGTCCTTGCGGCCAAGGGGGTGCTCTCATGAAGAAGGCGGGAAAGAACGGAAACATCCGGATAGGCGTCTATGTCTGCCACTGCGGGACCAACATCTCCCAGAACGTGGACGTCCCGGCCGTGGTCGAATACGCCAAGACACTTCCGGGGGTGGTCCTGGCCAAGGAATACAAGTACATGTGTTCCGACCCCGGCCAGGAAATGATCAAGAAGGACATCGAGGAGCACCAACTCACCAACGTGGTGGTTTCCTCGTGTTCCCCCCTCATGCACGAGGAGACCTTCCGCGGGACCTTGGAGGATGCCGGCCTGAACCGCTACCTCTTCCAGATGTCCAACATCAGGGAGCAGTGCTCCTGGGTCCACCACGACAAGAAGAAGGCCACCGAAAAGGCCAAGCGCCTCATTGCCGCCGCTGTGAAACGGGTCTCCCACCATTCCCCCCTGAAGGAGGAGATCGTCCCCGTCCACCCGGACGCGATGGTCGTAGGCGGCGGGATCGCCGGGATCGAAGCCGCCCTGAAGCTGGCCGACTCCGGGAAGAAGGTCTACCTCGTCGAGAGGGAGGGTTCCATCGGCGGGCACATGGCCAAGTTCGACAAGACCTTTCCCACCTTGGATTGCGCCGCATGTATTCTCACCCCCAAGATGGTGCAGGTGGGCAAGCACCCCAACATCGAACTCCTCACCCTTACCGAGGTGGAGGAGGTTTCGGGGTTCGTGGGGAACTTCAAGGTCAAGCTCAGGGAGAAGGCCCGCTACGTGACCAAGGACTGCACGGGATGCGGGGAGTGTGAGAAAGTCTGTCCCTGCACGAGCGCCAACGAGTTCGAGATGGGGATGAACGAGCGGAAGGCCATCTTCAGGGCCTTCCCCCAGGCGGTCCCGAACTGGTACCAGATCGACAAGAAGGGCGTCCCCATGTGCGAGGACACCTGCCCCATTCACACCCGGGCCCAAGGATATGTGAACCTGATCGCCGAGGGCCGCTTCCAGGAGGCCCTCAAGGTCATCAGGGACGTCAACCCTTTCCCCGCCACCCTGGGGCGCGTCTGCCACCATCCCTGCGAGAGCCAGTGCCAGCGCGGTTTCCACGACGAACCCGTGGCCATCTGCGCGTTGAAGCGTTTCGTGGCCGACTGGGAGGTGGAGCAGGGGATCGTTCCGGAGCCGGTCAAGGCCGAGAAGAACGGGAAGAAAGTCGCCGTGATCGGGTCCGGGCCGGCTGGGTTGACCGCCGCCTACGACCTGGCCAGGAAGGGCTACGCGGTGACGGTCTTCGAGAAATACCGCCAGGCGGGCGGCCTGATGAGGTGGGGCATCCCCGCGTTCCGGCTCCCGAGAGAGGTCCTGGACAGGGAGATCGGCTGGGTCCTCGACCACGGGATCGAGCTCAGGCTCAACACCCCTCTCGGCGAAGGGGGAGTGACCCTGGACGACCTGAAGGCGGAAGGGTTCGACGCAACCATCCTCGCCCTGGGGACCACCAAGGGGCGCAATCTCGGGATCGCCGGGGAAAACCTGCCGGGCGTGGTGAACTGCCTGGACTACCTTAGGGACGCCAACCTCACGGGCAAGGTGAAGACGGGGAAGCGCGTGGCCGTCGTCGGCGGCGGAAACGCCGCGGTCGATTCGGCCCGCACGGCCCTGAGATTCGGCGCCGAGAAAGTCATGATCCTCTACAGGAGGAGCAGGGCGGAGATGCCCGCCATCGGGGCCGAAATCGAGGCCGCCGAGAAGGAAGGCGTGGAAATCAACATTCTCTTGAATCCCGTGGAGATGATCCCGGGTCCCGACGGGCGGCTGGCCCGGGTGAAGTGCGTGAGGATGCGCCTCGGAGAGCCCGACGAGACGGGGCGGCGGAGGCCCGTTCCCATCGAGGGGAACTTCGTGGAGATCGACGTGGACCAGGTGATCCTGGCCATCAGCCAGCTTCCGGACCTGGATTTCCTGGTGAAGGACGAGGACTTCGACCTCACCCAGTGGGCCACCTTGAAGGCCGACGAGGTCACCTGCGAAACGGGCAAACCCGGGGTCTTCGCCTGCGGGGACGCCGTGACCGGGCCCAGCACCGTGGTGGAGGCCATGGCGTCGGGGAGGAAGGCGGCGAGGGCGGTGGACCTCTTCTTGCGCGGGGAAAGTTACGAGGTCATGAAACGGGAGTTCCACCGGCCCCAGAACCTCCCCAAGATGGACAACGTCCGCAGGCCCGGGCTTCCCAGAAAGCCCCGCGCCCCCATCCCCTTGGATCCCAACGCCGGGATCACCCTGAAAGAGGTGGAGATGGCCTTCTCCGAGGAGACGGCCGTGGAGGAGGCCAAGAGGTGCCTGGTCTGCGCGGGTTGCTCGGATTGCCGGGTCTGCCTGGACGCCTGCGAGGCGAACGCCATCGACCACTTCATGGAAGACCGGGAGAGAGAGGTGGAAGTGGGGGCCATCGTGGTGGCCACGGGCTTCAAGCTCTACGATCCGGCCCGGCTTTCCCGGTACGGGTACGGTACATACAAAGACGTATATTCCGCCCTGGAGTTCGAGAGGCTCTGCCACGCCAGCGGCCCCACGGGCGGAAAGATCGTCACCAGGGAAGGAAAGAAGCCGGAGGCCGTGGCCATCCTCCACTGCATCGGGAGCCGGGACGAGAGCCACCTGGAATACTGCTCCCGGGTCTGTTGCATGTATTCCCTGAAGTTCGCCCATCTGGTCCGGGAGAAGACGGGCGCCGAGGTCTACAACTTCTACATCGACATCCGTTCCCCCGGGAAGGGATACGAGGAATTCTACAAGAGGCTCCTCAAGGAAGGGGTCCACTTCATCCGGGGCAAGGGCACGGAGGTGACCGACGTCTGGGAGACCGAGGAGGAGAAAGGGAAACTGGTGGTGATCAGCGAGGACACCCTCCTGGGCGTGAGAAGGCGCGTTCCCGTGGACATGGTGATCCTCTCCTCCGGCCTCCAGCCCCAGGATGACGCGGACGAGGTGGCCCGGATCTTCTCCATCGGGTGCGCCCACGGAGGATTCTTCCTTGAGAAGCATCCCAAGTTGGCTCCCGTGGACACCCCCTCGGACGGGATCTTCATCGCCGGCGCCTGCCAGGGGCCCAAGGACATCCCCGACACGGTCGCCCAGGGAGCAGCCGCCGCGGCCGGGGCTCTCACCCTCCTCGATTCCGGAAAAGTGGTCCTGGAGCCGATCCGTGCCAGGATCGACGAGGAAAGGTGCTGCGGATGCAAGCTGTGCATCGCCAACTGTCCCTACCAGGCCATCGATTTCGACGAGGAGAAAAAGGTCTCCGTGGTCCACAGGGAACTTTGCAAAGGTTGCGGAACCTGCGTGGCCGGGTGCCCCTCCGGGGCGGCCACCCAGGAGAACTTCGAGGACGTCCAGATCTACGCGGAGATCGAGGGCGCGTTGAATCCATAGGAGGTGATCCATGGCGGGAGAGGAGTTCGAACCGAAGCTCGTGGGTTTCCTGTGCAGGTGGTGTTCCTATACCGGTGCCGACCTGGCGGGGACGAGCAGGCTGGAATATCCCCCCAACCTGGCGGCCATCAGGGTGATGTGTTCCGGGCGGGTCGATCCCACCTTCGTGGTGAAGGCTTTCCGCGACGGCGCCGACGGGGTGCTCATCGCCGGGTGCCACCCGGGGGACTGCCACTACTCGACGGGAAACTACAAGGCCATGCGCCGGTATCCTCTTCTCTTGAAGCTCCTGGACCAGTTCGGGATCGAGCGGGAACGGGTCCGGCTGGAATGGATCTCCGCCTCCGAGGGAGAGCGATTCGCCCAGGTTGTGCGGGAACTTACCGAGACGGTCCGCGCTCTCGGGCCGCTCTGCTGGAAGGAACGTGTCGGAGCGGGCGCTGGTGCGCCGGGGGAGTGAGACCATGACGAAACCGAAAGTAGCCTTTTACTGGTGCGCCTCCTGCGGGGGGTGCGAGGAAGCGGTGGTGGACCTGGCGGAGAACGTCCTCAAGGTCGTGGACGCCGTGGACATCGTGCTCTGGCCCGTGGCCCTGGACTTCAAGCTCTCCGACGTGAAGGCCTGGAAGCCGGGGGAGGTGGCCGTGGCCTTCATCAACGGCTCGGTGCGCACCTCCGAGCACGAGATGTGGGTGAAACTTCTCCGCGAGAAATGCGAAATGGTCGTGGCCTTCGGTTCCTGCGCCCACCTGGGAGGGGTCCCGGGCCTGGCCAACTGCACCACCCGGGAGGAGATCTTCAAGAACAAGTATCTGGAGAGCGTCACCGTGGACAACCTGCCCAAGGTGGTGCCCAGGGTGGAGGCCAAGGTGGACGGCTACGAGCTGGAACTCCCCGAGGTCTGGAACACCGTCAAGGCCCTGGACCAGGTCATCGACGTGGATTACTACCTGCCGGGATGCGCCCCGCCGCCGGACCTGATCCTGAACGCCATAAACGCCATCCTCTCGGGTGACCTGCCTCCCAAGGGCTCGGTCCTCACCACGGAGAAGGCTCTCTGCGAAACCTGCCCCCGCAACGAGTCCAAGCCCGAAGAATTCACCATCAAGGAATTCAAGCGGATCGCCACGCATGTCCCCGACCCGGAGAAGTGTTTCCTGGCGGAGGGATTCGTCTGCCTGGGACCGGTGACCCGGGGCGGGTGCGGCGAGCGGTGTATCCGCGGGAACATGCCCTGCCGGGGGTGCTTCGGTCCCACCCCCGAGGCCCTGGACCAGGGGACCAAGTTTCTGGCCTCGCTCGGGGCCTTTGCCGACGCCGAGACCCCGGAGGACGCGGCTGCCCTGGCGGAGACCCTGACCGACCCGCTGGGCACCCTCTACAGGTTCAGCCTGCCGAAATCCCTCCTGCACAGGACGGCCCCCAAGGAGAAGGAGGTGTCCCGATGACCCGTAGAATCACCATCGATCCCATCACCCGCCTGGAAGGGCACGGAAAGATCGAGATCTTCCTGGACGAGAAGGGAAACGTGGAGAGGGCCTTCTTCCAGGTGCCCGAACTCAGGGGCTTCGAGACCTTCTGCCTGGGGCGGCCCGCCGAGGAGATGGCCCGGATCACCCCCAGGATCTGCGGGGTCTGCCCCACGGCCCACCACATGGCCTCCACCAAGTGCCTGGACGACCTCTGGCAGGTGGAGCCGCCCAAGCCCGCCAAGTTGCTCCGGGACCTGGCCTACAACGCCTTCATGTTCGAAGACCACCTGCTCCACTTCTACTACCTGGGCGGGCCGGACTTCGTGGTGGGTCCCACGGCCCCAAAGGCGGAGCGAAACATCCTTGGCGTCATCGGCAAGGTGGGCCTGGAGGTGGCGGGCAAGGTGATCTCCGCCCGCAAGAAGGTGCGCCTCATGATGGAAGGCATGATGGGCAAGGTGATCCATCCGGTCTTCGGCCTTCCCGGCGGGGTATCCAAGGGCATGACCGAAGATGAGCGGAAGGAATACCTGAAGGTCGCCGACGAGGCCCTGGATCTGGCCCGTTTCTCTCTCGCCGTCTTCGACCAGGTGGTTCTCCAGGACAAGACCAACCTGGACCTGGTGCTAAGCCAAGGATATACGCACCAGACCTACTACATGGGCCAGGTCAACGAAAAGAACCAGCCCGATTTCTACGACGGCTGGATCCGGGTGGTCGATCCCGAGGGCAAGGAGTTCGCCCGTTTCGCCCCCAGGGACTACACCAAACACATCGCCGAGCACGTGGAGCCCTGGAGCTACATCACCTTCCCCTACCTGAAGAAGGTCGGCTGGAAGGGCTTCGTGGACGGCAAGGAGAGCGGCGTCTTCCGGGTGGCGCCCCTGGCGCGCCTCAACGCCTCGGAGGGGATGGCCACGCCCGAGGCCCAGGCCGCCCACGACAAGATGTATTCCACCCTGGGCGGAAAACCCGCCCACGCCACCCTGGCCTTCCACTGGGCCCGCCTCGTGGAGGCCCTTCAGGCGGCGGAGCGCATGAAGCAGATCCTCCAGGACAAGGACATCACGAGCCCGGAGATCCGGAATCTCCCGACGGCCACCCCCAAGGAAGGGGTGGGGATCGTGGAAGCCCCGAGGGGCACGCTGATCCACCACTATTTCACCGACGAGAACGGCCTTCTCACCAAGGTGAACCTCATCGTGGCCACCAACCACAACGCGGCGCCCATCGCCATGTCCGTGGAGAAGGCGGCCAAGAGCGCCATCAGGAACGGCAAGGTGGACGACGGGCTCCTCAACATGGTGGAGATGGCCTTCCGGGCCTACGACCCCTGCCACGCATGCGCCACCCACACCCTCCCGGGGAGGATGCCCCTGGAGGCCAGGATCCGGGACCACCGGGGCGAGGTGGTCCGTGTGCTCAGAAGGTAAAGGGAAGACCGTGACGGCCCGGCCGGCCCCCTCCCTGATCGTGGGGCTTGGGAACCCTCTTCTTTGCGATGACGGGGCGGGGATCCTCCTGGCCCGGGAGGTCCACCGCCTGCTGGGGGACGAGAGAGTAGAATTGCGGGAGGCCGCAGTCGGGGGCCTGGAACTCATGGACCTCCTGGAGGGGCGGGAGCGGGCCGTGGTGATCGACTCCATTCTCCTGGAGGACGAGGAACCGGGGGAACTCTTTCTCCTGGACCTGGAGAGGCCCCTGGCGGAGAGCTTCGACGGGGGGAGCCACCACCTGGGGCTTCTGGAGGGCCTGGAGGTGGCCCGGCGCCTTGGGATCCCCATGCCGGGCTACCTGAAAGTCTACGCCCTCCAGGTGGAGGACCCCTTCACCTTCCGGGAGGGCTTGACGCCCAAAGTCGCCGCCGCCCTCCCTTCCGCGGCCCAAAAGATCGCCCGGGAGACCGGTCTCCATCTTTGTTTCCGGGAGCCATGAATTCATCCCCCGGGGCCGGAAAAAAGCCCTTCCGCACAAATCCGAAACTGGGCAAGGGTAATTCTTTCCGTGGCGGAAGCCGATAAGGGAAGTCAAAGGACGAGTCGCCTTTTCCTAGGGATTCCCAATGGGAAAACCCAATGAGTCTAGCTGGAATTTGGAGAAATGGTGAATTTTCCAAGTCCCAGCCCAAATAAAGTTCTCATTGGGGGTTCTGTCTGAATTTTCCCTAACTTTCTGGAAGAGGGGGCTTCAAGCAGAGAGGGTCAGGGGTAGAATAGCGGCTTGATAACACACGTAGAACCTAGTGTGTGGGCGGCTCATTCGAGCCGGATGAAGAAAAGAAGGAAATAGAAGGTGCGCTGTTACGGATGAAAGGGAAAAGCCTTGTATCCTGCCTTGCAGTGGTTGTCGCGCTAAGCATCAACTGCGTGTCCTTGGGGCAAACAGCAAATGGCAAGAGGATTTCCGGGAGACGGCTCGACTATCGGGAACCGATTTTTCATTCTTTGGAGCCAGGAAAGCGGGGCCGTTCAAATGTAATTTTGGATTTTACCTTGGTCCCGTCCCCACGAGGGCCTTCCAACCTCGTCCTTTTCTTCGACAAGGGGAACGGTTCAAGAATCAAGAAGATCAGCATCCCATTTTCGGACCCAGGGGGGTACCTTTGGAGGAGTAAGCCGAGATCCTTGATCCTTTGCGGCTGGAACGAAAGAGGCCGTGGCAAGGTAATGGAGTTGGAGCTCGATTTCAAGGGCGGCTTCAAGGATTTTGGCTCCTTTGAAAAAGAATGGGACAAAAAAGAGAGGCCCACTGTGAGCTGGTCCGTCGAGTTCAAAAAAAGAGTGCTCGACCTTGCGTGGGGCCCATTCAAGAGAAAGATCTACATTTTAATGGAAGACGGGGGGATCCGTTACGCGGGAATAGGGACTGGTGACTTGTCAAGAAGCGATTTCAAATCCCTCTCGTGGAAAGGAGGGTATCCCGAAAAGATACTTGGGAGCCCCTACGATTTGAAGATCGAGTTCGGCAGGTGGGCTGGATGGCCGTTTGGGGGGAAGGGGCGGCTCTTGTTGCGTGAATGGACTCAATCATCGACGGATATGCTCGTATTCCCGAAGAAATATTACGTTTTGGGCACGGGTGGCGGCAAGGTTTGGATCGACGGGGTGTGGGAAAATCCGGCCCTCAAGGGCCTGAGGTTCCTCGGGCTTCCGTTGAAGGCGGGACAGAAGTCTTTTCGTGTCAGCGGGGTTGTAGGGGAGCCCTTCGCGGTTTTTTCTTTCGAGAAGGGCAGGAAGGTTCTTGTCGGAAAAGGGCGGATTGGAGAAAAGGGAATATATGAAATCCGTGTCCCAGGGGGCTTGAGGTTCGGGTCTCCATATTGGGTCGTTGGGCCCGCCTACCGGGTGCTGGGGAATTACGGGACGATTGCGGCGCCCGTTCTGGAGGGCGGGAGGCCTTTTTGTGCCGGGAAAATCGGTGTGTCTGAATGGAGTGGGCCTCTGCCGGAGAATGTTTTCGCGGGGAGCAAGCACGTTCGTTGCGAGGTTGAATATACAATAAAAGGAAGAAATTCCATGGAGGGGGTCAAGGCTTTCGTCCTGATTGGTCCACAGGTAAAGAAGAATTCGCCCCCTTTGATGAACGCGGCTTCGGGGAAAACCCTCGTGCGGCCTTGGTGGATTGGGGAGATGAAAGCCTTTCCGGCCGGGGAAGATGCTTTGGAGGGAAGGATCGCCTTTCCTAAGATTCCGGCGAGAAGTAAAGGGCTTGTTTTTTGGGTTCAATCGGTTCTGGTCGTAAATGGCCGTGTTCTCGCCGGTACCAAGCCGCTGGGCTATTCCGTTTTGGGGGAGCAGAGGGTCCGGCCCGGAGAGAGCCCGGGAATGAAAGCTCTCAGGGAGATCCTTCCCCAGATGGGGGGACCTCCTCTAGGGTGCGTTCCCAGGTATTCCAAAAAAAACCACGAAGTCCTGGAACGTTGGCTTGGCAAGGACCCAAAGTTCAGGTTTTTCGAGTCCCCGGAGGCCGGGTTTCTTTGGATGAGAGCAAAGACCGGAAAATAAGGGGGTTGTGTAAGGGGAGTGATTTGTGCCTGTTTTTGGGTGGGAGGGTTAACCCTGTTGGGTTCGGAAGGCCCGACTGGGTGGGACCCGGGAGAAGATGGGATGTGGTTCATAGGGCCGGAGAGACCCTCCATGGCGACATGGAGGTAGGTGGCGGGCCGGGTGGAGGTTCGGCGTGTTGGAGGGATTCCTGGTCGTTCGAAAGCGTTTGAGTGAGGTGGAATCCAATCCATTGAATCCCCATTACATGGGGGTAATGCGAATTCCTCCCATGTCCAACCCTCTAGAGTCCATGAGCGACACCATGTGGAAATATGTGTTTGAGGGGGTCAAAAACGAGGAAACCAACCTTATCGACGATATGGGAAGGGCGCGAGAGATTCTTGTGGGTTTGGAAAAGGAGGGTGAAGATGTGGAGATCATCTACGTGACGGAAAAACCGGAGAAGGGGGGCTATTGCAGGTTGAAGGAAGGGATGGAAGGCCTTGGATGGGATGTGGCCGGTGTAGGGGGCGACTATTGGTCTATTGTGGCCGATATGTCCGACCGGCCATGGGCAAAACCCTTTTGGTCTCTTTTGAATCGGAACGGGCTCTTCCCGGAGAGGAGAGTGGCCCTAGAATATCTTGAGCAATATCGGAAAAACCGGGATCCAGACTGGGACTCTCTTTTTGACGTCGTCTTTGTGGGCAGAGTAATGGGCTTGTAATCATGTTTTCCCAAGGCCCTGGGATCTCCGGAGGGGGCAACCGGGCTCCGGTCTGGTGGGGACCCACCGACTGAACCGCCCCCGGTGTCAGGGAAGTCCCCCCTTTTAGTGGTCAGCCCAGGCTTTGTTCTTTGGGGCGAAATCGCCTCTCTTCAGCCTCCATCCCGGCGGGCTTCTTGAATAGGACACAGTTTCTCCACTCATTCCCTTTGGAATCGTCCCTGACTTCCGCCGGAGGTGGCGCCCCGTGAGGAGCGATTCAGCCGTCTTCGGCTGCGTAGGGGACGCCGGAGGGCCGGCGCGAAGCGGCGGCCCGAACGTCGTCCCGGGGAAGGAACCCACACTTCCTTCCTACCCAACCAGGACAAGATCCATCCGATTCCCGCAGGCGACGGAATTCGATGGGGCGCCACGGAGGCGGGAAAAAACCCAAGGCCTCATCGACCCCCTTGAAAAGGATATGGTTTTTTAGGCCATCCCCTTTGGAATCGGCCACCTCTTGAAAAGGGCACAGATTTTGTTCTGGAGACCATTCAATAGGCCCTTCCCGCTTTCCGCGCCTCCCAGACCCAAAGATTCTGCTTAAGGCCCGTTTTTCTTAGGCCGGTTCAACGGCGGCGGTTTTCTTTTTTCCGGTGGGGTTCTGTTCGGCGGCCTGCCAGGTTGTTGGCCCGGTTTTCGATCAGTCGGGCGGCCTCTTTCCACCCTTTCACCCGGGCCCAGTAGGCGGGGGTGTTGCCCTTCCGGTCCCGCGCCAGGGGGTCGGCGCCTTTCTCCAGGAGGAAGAGGATCATCGCCTTGTGGCCCTTGCAGGCCGCCAGGTGCAGTGGGGTGACCTTGTCCTTGTTGCGGGCGTTCACGCGGGCCCCGTGGGCGTCCAGGGCCTTGGCGATCTCCAGGGAGCCGTCGAAGGCCGCCAGGTGGAGGGGGGTGGCTCCCGTGCGGGTGGCTGCGTTGGGATCGGCGCCCCGCGCCAGGAGGAGGCGGACCGCGGGAAGAGAACGGGCCGTGACGGCCAGGTGGAGCGGGGTCGCGCCGAACCGGTTCCGCGCGTTGGGATCGGCGTCCCGGTCCAGGAGGAGTCGGATTCCCTCCGCGTCGCCCGCCCCGGCGGCCTGGAGGATGCCGGCGTAGCGGGGTCCCTTGCCTGCGCAGGAGGAGAGGAGGATGAGCAGGCAAGGAAGGCTTGTCCGCCCGCGGCTTTTCCACTGGAGCCTGTTCATTTCACCATCCCCCTCAAGAGACGACCGTGACGACCTTGTTGTTTTCCTTCAGGCGGCGTTCCAGCTCTTCCACGGTTTGGAGGGGGATCCGGACGTAGAAGACGGCGCCCTTTCCCGGTGAACTCTCCACCCGTATCGATCCTCCGTGTTTCTCCACCACGTCCTTGGAAATGGTGAGGCCCAGGCCGGTCCCCCTGGGTTTTTCGGTGATGATATCGGACACGGCCTGACGGAACCTCTGGAAGATGATTTCCTGCTGGTCCTCGGGGATGCCCGGCCCGTAATCCCGCACGGAGACCTCGATGAAAGGGCCTATCCTACGTCCCGAAATCTCCACCTTGCTGTTCTCGAAGCTGAACTTGAGGGCGTTGGAGATGAGGTTGGTCCAGACTTGCTTGAGCCTGTCCCGGTCTCCGGCGGTCACCAGGTCCTCCTCCGGGAGGTCGAGTTCCAGGGTGACGTTCTTTTCCATGCCCAGGGTGCGGGTGGCCTGGACCACGTCCCAGAGGGTGGCCTTCACGTCCACCATGGTGAGGTGGAACCTCTGGGTCCCGGACTGGAGCTTGCTCAGGTCCAGGACGTCCTCCACGAGCCGCATCAACCTCTGGGCCTCGGAGACGATGATGTCTAGGAATTCTTCCCTCTCCTCGGGCTCCTGGTCCCCGTAGTCCTTCAGGATCTCCGCGAAGGAGAGGATGGAGGTCATGGGCGTGCGCAATTCGTGGGAAACGTTGATCAGGAACTGGCTTTCCGTCTTGGCTGCGGCCAAGGCTTCGTCCCGGGCCTTGATCAGTTCCTGCTGGGCCTTGTTCCTCTCCTCCATGGTCTCCACGATCCGGTCCATCATGGCGTTGAAGGAAGCGGCCAGCTCGGCGAACTCGTCGTCGCCTTCCACCTCCACCCGGGTGGAGAAATCGTTCTCCCGGACCCTCCTGGTCGCCTGGGTCAGGAGCTCGATGGGCCGGAGGTGCCGCCTGATCTGGTGGAGGCTGAGAAGGACCACGACCAGGAAGGAAAGAAGGGTGACCAGGAGGAAGGAGACCCGGAAGCTGTCCAGGGGATGCATGACCTGGGACCTGTCGCTGGAGCAGATGATGGTCCAGTCGGCCCCGAACTTGGGTTGCATGAAAAGAGTCCAGTAGGAGGTGAGGTAGGTCTCCTCTTTCCCGCCCCACTGGAAGTGCCCCGTCGAGGGGTTGACCTCCAGGGCGGAGGCCAGGCCCGGAAGGAACCCCTGTTCCCTGTGGTTGGAAAAGAGGATTCCCCCCTGCTCGTCCAGGACCGCCAGGTAACGGGAGGGGGCGAGCAGGGTGTCGCCGCTCCACAAGTCGGCCGGCGAGATCTCCCCCAGGAGGTAGACGGGATCCTCTCCGGAGGCGCCGGTCTCCATGGCCATGAAGACCCGGGCGAACCCCTTCTTGCCGTGAACCGCTTTTACCAGGGTCCTGCCGCTTCGGAGG
>CAYQBW010000015.1:0-13896 GCA_964415725.1 uncultured Planctomycetia bacterium | reverse complement strand
ATCGTGGCCCGGGCCCGCTTCCCTTGGGAAGCCTGGTGGCCGCTTCGCGGGAGCACTCCTCCAGGCCTTCCAGGAAGCGGGCCCGGGCCACGATGGAGGCGGCGGCCACCACGGGGTGGACCTCGGCCCGGGGAACCTGGAGAAGCTCGACCCCTTCGGGCAGGTCCCCCATCTCGTCCTCCACCCTGCCCTTGGGCCCGAACTTGTCCACCAGGACCAGCCCCCGCGGGGGCTCCCCCAGGTGGGGAAGGAGTTCCTTGAGGACCTCGCCGTGGAGGCGGGCCATGAGCTTGTTGAGATTGCGGTCCGCCGCTTCCCAGGCGGGGTTGTATTCCTCGGGCATCAAGGTTCTCTGGGCCGTGGGAAACTCCTTCTCGATCCATCCCGCCAGGGTCAGGGACTTCCTGTCGGAGACGGACTTGGAGTCCTGGACGCCCGCCTTCTGGAGGAGATCCCACCGATCCGGAGGAGCGTAGACGGCGGCTACGACCAGGGGGCCGAAATAATCCCCTTTTCCGGATTCGTCGGACCCGATGGTGGGACGCCGCCCCCCGGGAAATTCCCGGCGGTCCTCCTTCTCCTCGGGGAGTCCCCCGGCCACCCGGAGGGCCCAGGCCTCGGCCAGGGGGCCCTGGAGGAGGAGCTTGCCCGACTTGTAGAAGGTGAGGACGCACCCCTGGGCCCTTCCCCGGAAGTAGGCGTAGTCGCAAGGCTCCAGGGGGATTCCCTCGGCCTGGAGGATCTCCTCCACCTGGCGGGCCTTGCCGGGGGGGAGCTTGAGGGTGATGGACTTCCCCCCGCCGCCGGGACCCTTCATTTCTTCACCGTCACGGTCTGGCGGACGATGGTGAGCGGCGAGAGGAGGGCGCTCACCAGGAGGTCCGTAAAGGTGAATTCCGTCTCGATGGAGTAGCTCTTTTGGGGCGCCGCCATGGCGGCGGTGTCCACCCGGCCCAGGGGAACCAGCCCGAAGAGAAAGAAATACTGCTCCTTCTGGACCTGGACCGTTCCCAGGGGCCCGTTGTGGACCTTGTGGCGGAAGGTCATGCACGAAGGCGCCAGGAGCAGGGCCCCCAGGGCCAGGGCGGCGGAGATCTTGCGGCGAGCCTTTCTTTCCATGGGGCGCCCAGATTACCCGAAGCGGGAGGCCTGGTCGTTGAGTTTCATCAAGGTTTCCCGGAGCTTTTTTTCCAGGCCGCGGAGTTCCTCCCGGTTCAGGTCCCCCGGGACCCGGATGGGATCGCCCGCCGCGATCCGGACCTTCGTGAAGGGCCGGGGGATCATGAAGGCGTCCCAGCTGTTCAGGGTCCACTTGGACTTGGCGGCGATCCCGCAGGGAAGGATGGGTGAGCCCGTGCGGGCGGCCAGGAGGAAGACGCCCGGGTGGACCTTGAAGCGCGGGCCCCTGGGCCCGTCGGGGGTGATGGCGGCGAGGCCGCCTTTGCGCAGGAGGGCCGCCATGGCCGAAAGGGCCGAGTTCCCGCCTTTGCTCGTGGAACCCCGGATCCGCTTGAACCCCAGCCGGGCCAGGGCGCGGTTCATGATCTCCCCGTCCCGGTGGAGGCTCACCATGACGGCCACCCCTTTGTTCCTGTAGGCCCAGGCGGGGATCATGGCCTGGCCGTGCCAGAAGGCGAAGATGCATCCTTTCCGGGACCATTCCTCCACCAGCTCCCCCCGGATCCACTCGAGCCTCCAGGTTCTTCCCAAAAGAGAGAGCCCCCCCACGGCCACGCGAGCCGCCAGCCGGACCTTGAAAGGGGCCTTCCTGAGAGGCGGCCCCTCTTCGAGGATGGGGAGATTCTCCTCCTGGACGGCAGTCTCTGCGGCGGTCTCGAAGTTCACCATTCCTCTTGGCCGGGCTCTTCTTGCTCCCGGTCTTGGTCCTCCAGGTCTTCCTGGTCCATGAACCCCAGGAATTCTCCAGTTTCTTCCTCCTCCTCTTCCCAGGCCTTCTCGATTTCCTCTTCCCTCTTGAAGCGCCGCATCAAGGCCAGGCCTACCAGGGGAAGGGAGAGGGCGAACAGGAGAAGGAAGAATTCTCCGGCGATCTCCTGAATGGTAGCCCAGGGCTGGGAGAGGAGAAGAGTCCGCCACTGGGTTTCCAGGGTGATGTAGGAAAATCCCGTGGCCTGGAGGAAGGCCCGGTTGAAGTCCGGGGCCTTCTTCTGGGCCTTCACGATCCGGGCGAAGACGTCGTCTCCCAGGCGATCCTCCAGGAAGGAGGCGAAGGAAAAGGCCGCCTGGTAGGCCAGGTCCGTGGCCCTGCGGCTGGAATCCTCCTCGGCCCCCAAGTCCTTCAAGTAAGGAAGGAGGTCGAGCTGAACCAAGGCGCCCAGGTCCTCTCTCTGGCTGAAGAAGGGAAGCCCCGAAAGGACCTGGGCCGTCCCTTCGTGGAACCACCAGGGCAGTTTCCGGAAGACCTCCGGCCCCAGGGCCCCCATCACCAGGTGGACCAGTTCGTGGCGAAGGACCACCCGCAAGGACCCGCCGGGAACGAAGGAGAGCCGGTCCAGGCGGATCACCAGGACCTTCCGGAAGGGAAAGGCCACGCCGGCGGCCCACCGGGGCATGTGGCGGGCCAGCCCGGCCGGGACCTGGGAGTCCCGGCGGGCCAGGATGATCGTAACTTTCTTTGGCGGAGGAAGTTGGAGACGATCGGCGATCCTGGGGATGCTCTCCCGGGCGATCTCGAGGGCCGCCCGGGCCGGCCCTTCCAGGCCGGCGGGAGCCCGGATGGTGATCCCGCCTTTCTCCAGGAGGATCCCCTGGGCCGGGAGGAGGGATGCGGCGAAAAGGACGATTACGATTCCGAGGGTTTTCGCAGGGCCAGGGAGAGAAAGAATACGCCCAGGATGAAAAGAACGACCCAGGGGACGGCCCGCACCAGGAGCATCACCAGGGAGAGGGTGGTCAGCAAAAGCCCCCCCACCAGCAGGCCTTTCTTCAAAGGGTCCTTTCCCTGGAGGACGCCCAGGACCTGGTCCCGGATCTCCTCGTAGCTCTTCTGGATCTCTTTTGCCATGGCCTTTCAAAAGCTTTCCTTCGGCCCGGGAAAATCCCCGGAGCGGACGTCCCGGGCGAATCGCTTCACCGCATCCAGGATCTGGTTTCCGAGTTCGGCGTAACGACGCACGAACTTGGGCTTGAACGTCGGGAAGAGCCCCAGCATGTCCTGGGTGACCAGGACCTGGCCGTCGCAGGAGGGGCCGGCGCCGATGCCGATCACCGGGACCTTCAACTCCGACGCCGCCTTTTCCGCCAGGGCGGCGGGAACCTTTTCCAGGACCAGGCTGAAGATCCCCGCTTCCTCCAGGAGGCGGGCCTCTTCCAGGAGCCGTCCCGCCTCCTCTTCGGTGCCGCCCTGGAGGGCGTAGCCCGTGGTCTTCACCGATTGGGGCGTGAGCCCGAGGTGGCCCATCACGGGGATCCCGGCCTCCACGAGCCGCTCCACCAGGCCGGCTACTCTCTTGCCGCCCTCGAGCTTTACCCCGTCGGCGCCGGCCTCCTGGAGGAACCGGCCGGCGTTGCGCAGGGCTTCGTCGGGATTGACCTGGTAGGAGAGGAAAGGCATGTCCGCCACCACCATGGCCGACCGGGCGGCCCGGGCCACGGCGGCGGTGTGGGCCAGCATGAGGTCCATGGTGACGGGAAGGGTGTCGGAAAAACCGTGGACCACCATCCCCGCCGAGTCCCCCACGAGCAGGATGTCCACCCCCGCCTCTTCCAGGAGCCCCGCCAGGAGCCAGTCGTAGGCCGTGAGCATCACCACCTTGCGGCCTTCCTCTTTCATCTTTCTCAGGCGGGCCGGGGTGATTTTCTTTCGGGGTTGTTCTCTTTCTGTGCTCATGGGGCGCCTCGCTTGCTTCTCCGGGAAGGCCTGGAAGCAGGCGGAGATTGTACCCTCCCGAAGAGTTCCATCCTTCCCAGATGGTGGAAAGGAGAGGCCGCCGCCGGGACGCGGCCGAAGGCGAAGTCGATCTCCCGGGAGGCGGGCCGGAAGACCATGCACTGGACATTGATGGGGCCGAGGGCCGCCATCCGGAGCACGCCCCTCAGGATCCGGGGGGAGAAAAGCCGCCTTTTTTTGACCTGTCTTTCCAGGAGGGAGTAGCGCCGGCAGGGATGGGGGCCTCCCAGGGAAGGGGAGCGGAAGAAGTTGGTGGCGAAAAGAGCGCCCTCCTTGGGCCTCCGGAAGGCCCATTTCTTCCCGTTGCTCTCCAGGACGGCCGCCCCGCCCCGGGCGTCGGCGACCATGAAGTTCCCGCCCGAAAGGCATTGAGTCCCCCGGGCGGCCTGGAGGACCTGGTCCACCGTGGAATTCCGGGAAAGAAGTTCCCTGTAGAAGAGGAACCTGGGGATCGCCCCCGGGTAGGCCTTCCGGGAGTCCCGGTACACGTCCATGGTGGCGCCGCAAAGCCCCTTTTCGTTCATCCCCGAGAGAACCCCCACCAGGCCGGGAAAGGTAAGGGATGCCAGGGGGATCCGTCCCTTTTCGTGGTAGACCACCACCAGGCCGTAGAGGTGGATGTCCGCGATGGAAGGGTAGTCCAGGTTCCGGCCCAGGGCGGGGGCCTTGTCGGTCATCCTGGACCCGGCCAGAAAGAGTGTGGAGCAGTGTACCCGGGGGGCCACCTCGGGGAGGAGGTTGGCCAGGAGGATCTGCTCTTCCGATACCCCGGCGGCCCTGGCCATGGCCCCGATCTCTTTCATCCGGTATTCCGGAATCCCGGCCCTGGACTTGCGGACCAGGTCGAGGAGCCTCTTTTCCTTTTCCTTCTTTCGGTCAGCCGGAATCAGGGCGAAGAAGGTGTCCATGAAGCGCCGGGCGAAGTCGGGGGCGAGTTTTCTCAGGACCCCCCTGGTGAGCCGCCCGGCGGCCTCCCCCATCCGGACGGGGCTTCCGTAGAGGTGGAGGATGGGGACTTCGCCCGCGTAGACCAGCCGGGACCTTCCCCAGGATCCGGGCTGGAAGGCCCGCGCCGTGGGAGCGGCGGGGAGGAGCTCCGCCAGGATGGGAAGGGCCGCCCCCAGGGCGGCCCGCCGAAGACTCTTCATGGCCTGGATCTCCTGGAAAAAAGGGCCCCCCGGGCCCGGCCCGGGGGGAGCCTTGTTTCGCGAAAGGACAAGAGGCCGGGTCAGCGGGCCCGGAGGATGTCGTCTCCCTTTCCTCCTTCGTCCTTGCCGTTGGGGCCCACGGACCAGAGCCGGTAGCCCGTGGCGGTGCGCTTGTACTTGTAGGGCCTGCCCCAGGGATCCTTGGGAAGGCTGGTCCGGTCCGGGAGGAATCCGTGGGGGTAGTCCTGGGTGGGTTTGAGGAGGATGTCCAGGCTCTCCGGGAAGAAGCCCGTCTCCACCTTGTAGATCACAAGCCCCGAGGAGAGGAGGTCGAAATCCTCCTGGACCCGCCGCTTCTGGGCGGGCGTGGCGGCCGAGGGAGCCTTGGCCGGAGCGATCTTTCCCTGGGCGCCCGGAAGGAGGACTTTCTTGGGTTTCCGGGCCGGTTTCTTCTTCTGGGTGATCGGGCCGATATGGACTTTTCCCATTTGGGCTTGGTTCTTGGAGATCAGGATCGACGATCCGATTCCAACCGCCGCAACCCCCAGGAGCGTCTCCGGCCCGAAGGGGCTCACCGTCCGGGAATAGATCCCTTCCTTGGTCACGAAGGAGTAGGAGGTGATGGGGAAAAAGTGTTTGGCTACGGTGTCCGACCCGGGCAGGAGGGCCAGGTCCACGGGGATGTCGTCGGGGAGGCTCACCATGTTCAAGGCCCCCGAAGCGGTTTCGTAAAGCATCTGGATCGTGGTCTTGATGTCGTTGAAGGAGACGTGGGTCACCTTTGGAGGGAGGCCCTTGAGGAAGAGGGCCACGTCCTTGCGGGAGCGGATGTCCCCTTTTCTTTGGCCCTCCACCTGGGCCACGGCCTTCTTGACGTCTCTCGGGTTCAAGGCCCCCACCAGGTAGCCCTTGTGGAAGGTGAAGGACGGCTTGATGAAGGCCAGGGCTCTTCCAACGATCATGGCCGGCCCGGTCTGGGGGAGCATGGTGGGGTCGATCTGGAGCTGCCAGATCTCCATGCCCGTGGCCGGGTCCTTGGTGGACTCCAGGGAAACGGCGCCCTTGGAGAGGCCGAAGAGGGTCTCCAGGCTGTTCAGGAGTTTCTGGGGGGATTTCACTTCCGCCATGACCACGGTGGTTCCCGGGGTCATGAGATTGGAGCTGGCGATGCTGTAGCTCAGGACTTCCCCGTCCAGCTGGTCCAGGAGATCCTTTTCCAGGTCCAGGCCGAGCCTGTCCTTGAGCGCTGCGAGCGCACCATTTATACGCCCTCCCGTTTCAGGGTCCACGGCGCCGATCGCGTCCAGGAGGGTGTGGTAGATCTTTTTCAAGGGCATATGCCCAATGGAGAAACTAGTGGCCCGCCCGGGGATCCAGGCCAGGTGTCCCAGGTCGAGGGGCCGGCCCCCAGCCAGGGCCAGGAGGCCCTTTCTGGGCTCCGGGGCGAGTGCGAAGCTGTCCCAGAAGCATTTGCCCCGGTCGTAGGTACTCACCAAGGCCAAGGCTTCGCATCCCATCAGGCCCGTAACGTCCAGGGCCTTCTGGATCCCCTTGCCGTGTTTCTCCAGGAAGTCCCGCGTCTGGGGGGAAGCCTCCCGCAGGAGGTTCAAGACGGCCTGGATCAACCCCTTGGGGCGGAGGAAGAAGAGCGCCTCCGCTCCCTGGGACTTCACCTTCCCCATGGCCTGGCGGAAGACCGGGTCCAGGGCGAGGCTGGCCCCGGGTTTGTCGCTCAGGATCTTTTCCGCCAAGGACTTGGAACTGGCCACCAGGAAGAGGCCTTGGGTATAGGCGTAGGTGAGGGAAGTGAATCCGGGGCCTTTGCCGCTGTTGGGGGGAAGGGTGGATGCCACCAGGGCCTGGGCGGGGCCGACCCGGCAGACCCGGGGCATCATCTTGAGTTCCATCCGGTCCATGGGATCTGCCGTGCCGTCCTTCACTTTGGCTTTCAGCTCGTCGGTCTTGGCCTGGAGCTTTTTCAGTCCGAACTGGACCAGCTTGTCCAGGACCTGAGTCCCCTGGGAGAACTGGAAGGTGAAGGCGAACCGGATGGGCTCATCTTTCCCGCCGGGCCCGATCAAGGCCACAGAGAGGCTCCCGGGCCTGAGGGAGAGAAGCTCCTCGGCTGTGACGGGCAGGATACCCGCCTGGTGTAAGGCCTGGAGCTGTTGCATCCCCATGTTCCAGTAGGTTTTCGCGAAGGCCAGGGGCTGGGCCAGGAACTCCTGGACCTCCTGCTCTCTCCAGAGCTTGGCCAGGGGCGTGTTCTGGAAGTCCCGGTAGCTCTGGGGGAGGTCCGGGAGGGAGGCGTAGAGGAGGGTTCCCGGCGGGACCTTGCTCTTGAGGTCGAAGGGTTTCTGGGCGGGAAGGGAGCCCGCTGCGAGGAGGGCCAGGGCGAGGGAAAGAACCAGCGATCTTTTCATGGAGAGCACTCCTTTCGGGTCGGAAAGGGGACCTGGCCGGCCCCCCTTCGTCGTTGTTCCTTCGAAGGTTCCTTTTACGGGAACCGGGGAAAAAGATTCTGCCGGAAAAGGAAAACCTTGGGTCGCGCCGGCCCGGGATCAACCCGTCAGGATCTTCTGGAAGAAAGCCCGGATCTTCTTGTTGCTCCGGGCCAGGTGGCTTTCCAGCCGGTAGATGGGGCGTACCAAGGTCCTGGGCTTGCCTCCCTTCTTGATGCCTTCCCAGAACTGTTTCCAGTACTTGAGGGCGATCTTGTCCCCGCTGTCTCTGACGTAGCAGATCAGGAAGCCCGCGTCCTTCAAAAGCTTCTGTGAAGCCTTGAAGGCGTCGGGCGAGAGGGCGAAGCTCGAGAACCAGCTCCTGCCGTAGTTGGCCACCCCCCCCGCGCGGACGATGTTTTCCGCCCCCCACTTTCTTAGCACCTGGGCGTCGTAGAAGCGGTCGCAGTAGCAGGCGACGCCGGCGTAGAACCAAAGAGGGCAGTCCTTCATGCCGGCCTGCAGGTAGAGGAAGAACTGGTATTGCAGGGCCAGGGCGTGGGGAAGGTTGATCTTTCCGAAATCCTTGTCCCAAAGGCACACGGCGGGGAGGTTCTCGTCGTTCTGGGAGAACCAGCCGCCGGAAACGGAAGAATAAGCAGTCCCGTATTTAGAGCCGTAGGTGTTGTAGTCCCCCTGGGTGGCGAAGATGTAGACGTTCATCCTCTGGGCCCGCTGGGGCTCCAGGCCCTCCATGATGTTCTTGAGGCGGAGGTAGATGATCTCCACGTCGTTCCGGCGGAGCTTTGCCTCCCTCCAGGGGAGGTTCGTGAAGACCTTGTAGTGGGTCGTGGTCAGGATCCAGGGATGGGCCCAGTCGGAGTGATACTGGTCCGCCTCCTGGGTGGAGACCCATTTCCCTTCCACCAGAAACATGCCCTGCTGGGCCTTGGGAAGGTCCTCCTTCTTGATCCACTCCCCCGTCTCCGGGTGGCGGACGTAGCCGGCCTTGATCTTCTTGGCGTCTTCGGGGGAATACCACTGGTCCCCCACCTTCACGAAGCCGGCCTTCATCTTGGCCATCTCGGCCTTTGTGACCCATTTCCCCTTGTATTTCACAAGGCCGAGTTTCTTGCGCCGTTCCTCCTCGAGCTTCTTGACCAGTTTCTTCTTTTCCTTGGGGGTCATCCACTTGCCCTTGAAGTAGACGTGGCCCAGGAGCTTGTGGGCCTTCACGTTGGAGGGATCGATCTTGAGAACCCTCTTCAAGTGGCGGATGGCCTTGGTCTTGAGGCCGTTGTTCAAGCACCAGATGGCGAGGGTCAGGTGGCCGTCCACGTCGTTCTTCTCGATGTTGGCCGCCATTTTCTCGTAGGCCTGGAGGAGGGCCTTCCGGTCGGGTTTCTTCTGGGCGGTCAGGGGGGCGGCGGAAAACCCCAGGGAGAAGAAGATCGCGAAAAGGGCCAGAAGAAGAGACACGCGCCGTTTCATGGTTCACCCCCTGCGAACAAGGAACCGGGCCGGGCCCGGGATGGAATCACTCCTCTATTTTGCCAGGGGGAACGGTGTCTTCGCCACCCTGGAGGGAAGCGGATTTCCCGGTGAAACCCCGCCAGGAAGGAGGAAAGGCTCCGCCCCGGACGACCAGGTTAGGGTTCCATTGGGGCTTGGAGGGCTTCCGGAGAAGGGTCATGCCCGCCTCTTCCAGGGTCCGGTCCCCCTTGCGGAGGTTGCAACGGACGCAGGCGAGAACGCAGTTCTCCCAGGAAGTCCGGCCTCCCCGGGACCTGGGGATCACGTGGTCGATGGTCAGTTCCTCCGCCCGGAAGCGTTTTCCGCAATACTGGCAAGTGTAATTGTCCCTGCGGTAGACGTTCTTGCGGGAAAAGGGCACGTCCTTGGAGGGAACCGAGTTGTAACGCTGGAGGACGATCACTTCCGGAACGCGGATTTTGAGGTTCACCGTCCTGAGGATAGGGTGGGTCCCGTCCCCGTCCGCCCGGATCCAGGATTCGAAGTCGTGGACCTCGAAGGTCTCGGGTGAGATGATCTTGGCCTGGCCCAGGTAGACCAGGCAGATGGCCCTGCGGACGGTCGTCACGTTGACCGCCGTCCAGGACTTGTTCAGGACCAGGGTGGCCTGGTCCAGGAGCGTTTCACCCGTGGTTGCCATGGACGAGGTTCCTCCCCGTAAGCAGAGGAGTGTAGCATGGGGCCTCCCCAGGAGGGAACGCCATCCCGGCAGGTTCCTGGCGGGGGAAAGAAAAAAGGTCGCAACATTCTGAAATTAAGGGAGTTAGGTATGAGGTTCTCTTCGCGTCTCCTTTGCTTTCTCCTCCCGCTTGTGGCGGGGTGCGCCAACGTGGACCGGAATTACGTCCCCGTTCCGGGCCAGGATTCCTTGATGGTTCGGGCTGTCCAGTTCCCGGATATTCCCGTGCCCGCCGGGCTCCAGCTCCAGGTGTCCCACAACGAGAGCGCCAGTTTCGCCGCCGGAGATTTCCGGTGGGCCGTCCTCCATTACAGGGGAAAGATGTCCATGGCCCGGGCCCTTTCCTTCCTGAAGGAGCAACTTCTCCAGTTTCAGTGGCGGATCGTGTCCCAGGAGCGTCCGGGACCGGGAGAACTTGTTCTCCACGTAAGGAAGTCATGGTATGTTGCCGAGTTCCGTCTCCGCCAGATGGGGACGGTCCTCCATATGGATGTCTACCTGAACACCCGGCTTCAGGTGGGGGAGAGAAACCCCTCTTCCCCCAAGGAAAAGACCGGGAAAACGCTCTGAGAAAGACCCATGGCGAAAAAGAGAAAGAAATCCAAAGGTAAGTCCCAGTCCAACCGCCCGGCCCGCCCCCCTATGCCTCCGCCGGAGGATCGGGACAGCCGGGCCGTGGTCTTCACCCCCAATCCCCTGGAGATCTTCTGGGAGAAATACCACAACTACGTGTACCTGGGCATTGCCCTGGTGGTTGTGATCTGGGGCGGGGTCTACATCGGGAAGCTGATCCGGACCAAGAAGAACAATCTCCGGTGGGAGAAGATCTACCAGGAGACGGGGATCCACTCCAAGGACTCCTACAGCTTCGTGGGGGGGTCTCTCTACGATCGGATCGCGAAGGCCGACCCCGTCAAGGAGAAGGCTCTGATCGAAGAGAACAAGGGCACACCCGTGGAGCCTTACCTGCGCTACCTTCGGGGCCGGACTCTCTCTTTGAAGAACCAGGATTCCCAGGCCAAGTCGGAGTTCGCCTCCCTGGAAAAGCTCTTTCCCTCTTCCGAGCTGGTGGCCCAACCCTTGCATTACGCCTTCTTCGACAAGCCTTTGACCCCGGTCCAGGCGGTCCTGGAAGAGATGAAGCAGAACGAGCAGGCCCGGAAGCAATACCCCTTCCTCTTCCACAACCCCAAGCCCGATCCTTCGGTGACGGCCGTGCTCCAGACCAATCGAGGGGTGATCAAGATCCGCTTTTACCCTGCCCAGGCCCCCAAGCACGTAAAGAACTTCCTTCGCCTGGCCAAGGCGGGCTTCTACGACGGGCAAAAGATCTTCAAGATTTCCCGGGGCGGCAACTCTTATACCCCCATTTTCCTGGAGTTCGGCGATGTCCGGACGCGGGACCCCAAGTCCAAGCCCGAGGAGTGGGGGAATCTGGACGAGAAGGAGCCCCTTCCCTTGGAGTCGCGCCGCCTTTTCCACTTCAAGGGCGCCGTGACGGCTCCCAAGGTTTCCGGCGGGGAAGGCACCTCGGCCAGGCTGGTCCGGATCCTGGGGGGAGACTTCCACACCTGGGACGGCCAGAACCAGGTCTTCGGCCAGGTCGTGGAAGGGTTGGACCTGGTCACGGAGCTAGCCAAGGGCCTGGAACTCCGGAATCCCACGGCTTTCGAGGGGGTTCCCGTTCAGCCCCCGGTGATTCAGAAGGTGATCCTGAAAGGGGACTTGACCAAGATCCTGGGCAAAGAGGCTGCTTCCAAGCCTTCTTCCCGGCCGGGCAAGACCAAGAAAAACCCCTAGGACCGCCGGCACAGGCGGTCCGGGAAAGGGCAGGCTGCGGGGTTACATCAGGTATTCCTCGTGGGCCTGCCCTTCCCCGTGGGAGACCTCTTCCTCCAAGCCGGTAAGCCTGTCGTAGAGTTCGTCGAAGGTCTCCCGGTCCGGAGTCTCCAGGAAGATGCGGGCTTTCTTTCCGCGAAATTGAACTTTCACCTTGACGCCCAAGGCGTGGGAGAGGCGCTCCTCGATTTCCCGGTGCCAGGAGGGCAAGGGTTTTTCCTTGGCCTGGGGTTGGTGCTTCTCCTTCTGGAGCCTCCGGATCCGCTCCTCCATCTCCCGGACGGACCAGCCCTTTTGGGCGCACTCCTCAGCCAGGAGGATCATGGCCTTGGGGTCTTTCAGGGCCAGGAGGGCCCGGGCGTGGCCCATGGAGAGTGTTCCACGTGAAACATGGTCCTGGACCTCCTTGGGGAGTTCCAGAAGGCGCAGGAAATTGGCCAAGGTAGGACGGCTCATCCCCAGGGTCTGGGCCACTTCTTCCTGGGTCTTGCCGGAGAGTTCCAGGAGCTGGGCGCAGGCCTTGGCTTTTTCCATGGCATTCAGGTCCGCCCTCTGGACGTTTTCCACCAAGGCCATGGCCAGGAGCTGCTGATCCGTCAGGTCCCGAACCACCAGGGGAACCACCTTGAGTCCCGCCATCCTGGCGGCTCTAAGCCTTCGCTCTCCCGCCACCAGTTCGAAACCCACTTCGGTGCGCCGGGCCACCAGGGGTTGAAGAATCCCGTGGGCCTGGATGGAGGTTTTCAGTTCCTCCAGCTCCTGGGGGGGGAATTCCTTCCGGGGCTGGAACCGGTTGGGCCGGATCTCTTCCAGGGGAACCAGGAGCATTTCCTCGGTGTTGCCCTCCCGGGCCGTCTCTGAAAGCAGGAAATCCAGGCCTCGTCCGAGCTTCTTTTCAGGGTTCATCCCCATCCACCTCCCTTGCCAATTGCAGGTATGCCAGGGCTCCCGGGCTGGCGGGATCGTAATCCCAGGCGGGAAGCCCGTGGCTCGTGGCCTCCGCCAACTTCAAATCCCTGGGGATTTCCGTCCAGAACACCTTTTCTTTCAGGTGTCCCCGGACCTCCTCCACCACGTCTCTGTGGAGCTGCTCGCGCCAATCTACCATGGTGAGAAGAAAACCTTCCACCTCCAGCTTGGGATTCCGCGTGGACCGGACCCCTTCTACCACCTGGAGCATCTGGGCCAAGCCTTGCATGGCGAAAAACTCGCTCTGGACCGGGACGAGCACCGAGTCGCTGGCCTCCAGTCCCAGGAGCCCCCAGGCGTCGATGCGGGGAGGACAGTCAAGGAGGACCCGGTCGGCCTCCAGGTAGGGCTCCCAGGCTTCCTGGAGAAGGGAAAACGTGGGAGTCCGGTGCCCTTTTCTGCGCAGGAAGAGGGGAAAAGAGAGAAGGCGGAGGCCCGGGCAGACCTCCCGGCACTCCTCTTCCTTGCCCCGGGGATTTTCCATCTTCTGGAGGGCCAAGGTGGCGTTGCCCTGGGGATCCAGGTCCACGAGAAGAACCTTGTGGGCCCGAAGAGCCAAGGCGCGGGAGAGATTGACCGCCGTGGTGGTTTTCCCCACGCCGCCTTTCTGGTTGGCTATACTTGTAATGCGCATCCTCGAGGAGGTCCTGTGGAACGAGAGTTACACGTCTTTTTCTCGGGCCACGTTCAAGGCGTGGGGTTTCGTTACTATACTCTACAGATCATGGCAGGCTATCCAGTCCGTGGGTATGTGCGCAACCTGCCGGACGGCCGGGTGGAACTTCTTCTCCAGGGAGAAGAAAAAGTTCTTCTCGAAGCCCTGGAGGCGGTTCGCCGAAGAATGGCGTCTTATATTACTTCGGTGGAAATGACCTGGAGGGAACCGGTGGAGAGACTCCGGGGGTTCGAGATTCGAAGATGACTCCCCAAGGCAAGGCCCTCTTCCTCTTGCGCCTTCTCCAGTGGAAGAGGGAGCCTGTTCTCTACCTTCTGGGGGGATTGAGCCTTTTCCTGGCCCTCTTTTCCACGCGTTTGGCCCCCCTTCCCCCCCTGGAAGGAGGCCGGATCTGGGCGGATTTTCTGCTTTCTTCCCTCCAGGCGTGCCTTTTCCTTTTCACTTTGCACGTCCTGCTCCAGCCCGAGGGGCTCCTCCTGGAGAGGCTCCCCATCCTGCCCGGTTCCCGGGGGAAGGCGGAATTCTTCTGGGGACTGGCCGAATGGACGGCCATGCTTCTATTCCTCCTCCCAGGTCTGGCGCTGGGATGGGCCCTCCTCCCGGGAAGGCTGGCGGGAGCTTTCCTGGCCCCCTTGGCGGTGCTCCTGGTCCAGGGGTTCTTCCTGGTCTCCCTGGGGGGGGCGGCCAGGCGGGTCCTGGGA
>CAYQBW010000014.1:0-14270 GCA_964415725.1 uncultured Planctomycetia bacterium | reverse complement strand
TGGACGTGGCCTACGAGACGGCCCAGCTCACGAGGAACTCCATCCTCCAGCAGGCGGCCATCTCCATCCTGGGCCAGGCCAACATGCAGCCCCAGGCGGCCCTGAGCCTTCTGGGAGGCCGGTAAGAGCCAAGTCATTTCAAGGGAACAACGAGTGCACCCTTTGCCGCCGGCGGGGGCTCCCGGATGATCCTCCGGGGGGGCCCCCGCCATTTTTTATAGGTCCTCCGCTTTCAGCTGCGCAGGGGACGCCGGAGGGACGGCGCGAAGCGCCGTCCCGAACGTCGTCCCGGGGAAGGAACCCACCCTTCCTCAGGCCAGGACCTTGCGGATCCGCTCCAGGGCCCACTGGAGATCGGATTTCTCGATCACCAGGGGCGGGGCGAAGCGGATCACGTCCTCGTGGGTCTCCTTGGCGAGAAGGCCCTCGGCCTGGAGCTTCTCGCAGAAAGGCCGCGCCCCCCCAGCGCCGGGCTTGAGGACCACCCCGATGAGAAGCCCCTTCCCCCGGACGTGGTCCACGTGGGGGCTTTCGATGGCCCGCAACTCCTCCATGAACCATCCCCCCAGCTCGGCGGCCCTCTCGTCCAGTTTCTCCTCCACCAGGATCCGGATCGCCTCCCGGGCCACGGCCGCGCCCAGGGGGTTTCCGCCGAACGTGGAGCCGTGGGAACCGGGATCGAAGACGCCCAGGATCTCCCTGGAGGCCACCACGGCGGAGACCGGGTAGTATCCTCCTCCCAGGGCCTTGCCGAGAATCATCATGTCCGGTCTCGCCCCCTCGTGCTCCCAGCAGAACATCTTTCCCGTCCGGCAGAAACCGGTCTGGACCTCGTCCGCCACGAAGAGCACCTTCTTCTCCGAGCAGATCCGCCGCACTTCCCGCAGGTATCCCTCGGGGGGAACCACCACGCCCGCCTCGCCCTGGATGGGTTCCACCAGGAAAGCGGCGGTCTCCGGGGTGATCGCCTCCTCCAGGGCCCGGGGGTCCCCGTAGGGGATCACCTTGAACCCCGGCGTAAAAGGCCCGAATCCCCGCTTGTAGGCCTCCTCCGTGGAAAACCCGATGATCGTCGTGGTCCTGCCGTGGAAGTTTCCGGCGCAGGCGATGATCTCCGCCTTGCCGTCGGGTATTCCCTTGACCATGTATCCCCAGCGCCGGGAGGCCTTGATGGCCGTCTCCACCGCCTCGGCGCCGGTGTTCATGGGAAGGGCCATCTCGAAGCCCGTGAGCTCGCAGAGTTCCTTCAGGAAGGGACCGAGCTGGTCGTTGTGGAAGGCCCGGGAGGTCAGGGTCAGTCTCTTGGCCTGCTCGGTGAGGGCCGCGATCATCCTGGGATGGCAATGTCCCTGGTTCACCGCGGAGTAACAGCTCAGGAAATCCAGGTATTTCCGGCCCTCCACGTCCCAGACCCAGATGCCCTCCCCCTTGGAGAGCACCACGGGAAGGGGATGGTAGTTGTGGGCGCCGTAGGTTTCGCTGATCTCGATCAGCTCCTTCGAATTCGCCATGGGCTTCCTCCTATTTCTTTCCCATGAGAGTGACCATGACGGCCTTCTGGCAATGAAGCCTGTTCTCCGCCTGGTCGAAGATCACCGAACGCTCGTGCTCGCAGACCTCCTCGGTCACTTCCTCGCCGTGGTGGGCGGGAAGGCAGTGCATGAAGATGGCATCGTCCTTGGCCCGGGAGAAAAGCTCCAGGTTCACCTGGAACCCCTGGAAATCCTTGAGCCTTTTTTCCCTTTCCTCCTCCTGGCCCATGGAGGCCCAGACGTCGGTGTAGACCGCGTCCGCCCCCTTCACCCCTTCCACGGGGTCGGTGACCACCTCGATCACCGCCCCCGTTTCCTTTGCGTCCTCCCGGGCCTGCTCCAGGACGGCCGGATCGGGAAGGTAGCCCTCGGGGCAGGCCGCCGTGAAATGGACGCCTACCTTCGCTGCGCCGAGAGCCAGGGAGTGGCACATGTTGTTCCCGTCCCCCACGTAGCAGAGCTTGAGACCCGCAAGCTTTCCCTTTTTCTCCCGCAGGGTGAAGTAGTCCGTGAGAGCCTGGCAGGGGTGGAGCTTGTCGGTGAGCCCGTTGATCACGGGAATGGAGGCCCACCGGGCCAGCTCGGTCACCACTTCGTGGCCAAAGGTCCGGGCCATGATCCCTCCCAGGTAGCGCGAGAGCACCCGGGCCGTGTCGGCGATGGTCTCGCCCCGCCCGATCTGGAGGTCCCTGGGGCTCAAATAGAGGCCCGTCCCTCCCAGCTCGAAGATCCCCACCTCGAAGGAGACCCGGGTCCGGGTGGAAGGCTTCTCGAAGTAGAGCCCCAGGGCCAGGCCGTCCAGGGCCCGGCGGAATTCCTGGGGCCGGGCCTTGATCCGGGCCGAAAGGTCCAGGAGGTCCCCCACTTCGGCGGGGGTCCAGTCGTGCAGGGTGATGAAATCCTTGTGGGCCATGTTCTCCCTCCCGGGGAAAGAGCCTGTTTTTAAGAAAACCTGTTTCTACCCCGGGGATTACAATGGCCGCAAGGATCCTACCGGCCCGGAAGGCCCAGGAAAGGAGGTCCCTTGGAAAGAGAAGGAAAAGCCATCGCCCTGGTGGCCATGGGAGGTCACGCGTTCATGCTCCCCGGTGAGAAGGGGACCTTCGAACAACACATCCGGAACGCCGAGGAGATCTCCCAGAAACTCATGCACCTGGTGGACCGGGACTACGACCTGGTCATCACCCACGGCAACGGCCCCCAGGTGGGCAACCTCCTCCTCATGACGGAACTCACCGGCGCCCAGGTGCCCCCCATGCCCCTGGACGTCCTGGTGGCCCAGACCGAGGGGAGCCTGGGATACATCCTCCAGCAGGCCCTTCTCAACCAGATCGCCCGCTCCCGAAGGGAGAAAAGGGTGGTCACCGTGGTGAGCCAGGTCGTGGTGGACCGGGACGACCCGGCCTTCCTGAAGCCCTCCAAGCCCATCGGCCCCTTCCTCTCCAGGGAAGAAGCGGAAAAGCGCAAACGGGAACTGGGCTGGGAGATCATGGACGACGCCGGGAGGGGATGGCGCCGCGTGGTGCCCTCTCCCGCGCCCAAGGAAGTGGTCCAGCACCGGATCATCCGGGATTCTGTCCGGGCGGGCCACATCGTCATCGCCTGCGGAGGGGGCGGGGTCCCCGTGCTCCGCAGGCAGGACGGAACCCTGGAGGGCGTGGAGGCGGTGATCGACAAGGACCTGACCAGCTCGGTCCTGGGCGGCCAGGTGGGCGCCGACCTCCTGGTGATCCTCACGGACGTCCCCAATGTCTTCCTGGACTGGGGAAAGCCCACCCAGCGCCCCCTGGGGGCGGTCACGGTGGGCGAGATGGAGGCTTTTGCCCGGGAGGGCCAGTTCGCGCAAGGCTCCATGGGCCCCAAGGTGCGGGCCATCCTCAACTTCCTCTCCGCCGGGGGCAAGCGCGGGCTCATCACGAGCCCGGAGAAACTGGACGAAGCCCTGGAAGGCCGGGCGGGCACGCATTTCGTGGGAGGGTATTGACCCCGGAAGCCACGATCCACGGAGGTTTTGGGGAAAAGGAAGGGGAGGCTTCATCCCGGGACGACGTTCGGGCCGTCGCTTCGCTCCGGCCCTCCGGCGTCCCCTACGCTCCGGCCCTCCGGCGTCCCCTACAGAGCCGAAAAGCTGAAGGTGGAAGCCTGTGTCTTCTCAGGCCCCGCAGCCTCCGCTCGGGGGCTTCACAACCTTGATCTTCACCTTCTTGGTGAATTTCCTCTTCTTGGGAAGATCGTGCGGGCTTGGATTTCCGTAGGGGTAGTAATGGATGTTACAGTCGCAAAGGGCGATGTCGAAACGGTAGCGGAGCTTGTCCGAGGGATCGGGGGGAACGGGAACCTTGGCGTCGTACTGGTGATCCCGGAAAACCTTCAGCCAGAAATTGATCCCCCCCGCCAGGATGTAGACGTTTTCCATGCCGCTGGCCCGAAGAAGTTTCCACGCCTCGGTGGCGGCCTTCTCGTCGTTGGACATCACCACCTTCACGGCCTCGGGCGGGTACTTCTTCACGAAGTCCATCCCGATCTCTTCCAGGGGGACCCTCTCGGCCCCCACGATATGAAAGAGGTTGTAGTCCGTCTCGGAGCGGACGTCGAACATGAAGAGCCGGAGTCCCCGGTTGAACCGGAGGTCCAGCAGTTCTCCCGGGTCGATCTGGACCTCCCGGTTGCGGATCTGTTTTTCCAACTCCGCCTTCATCCACCGGAGCCTCCGGGCCGTCGTGGGCTGTCCCACGGCGGCGAGCCCCGCCCCCAGGACCAGGAGTCCCAGGGCGCCGGCTTTCTTCCAGGCGCTCACGACTCACCTCCTTCGGCTTTCCTGTAGGGACCGGGGAAGATCTTCTCCAGCTTCTCCGCCCCCCAGAACATCCCAAGGGCCATGAGAACCACCGCCAGGGCCACCCAGCCCGGGTCCACGCCGAGCCAATCGAAGAGCGTGTAGCGGCCCTTGGCCCCGGCGTAGGCGTAGAAGTAGGGGAAGAGGTTCTCCGCCTCGGCGAAGATCACGATGCCTCCCAGGATCCCCCCAAGGAAAAACATGCCGTCCACCTTTCCCGTGCAGGTGGCCACCATGGAGGTCCCCGGACAGTATCCGCCGATCATGAAACCCGCCCCCAGGATCAGTCCGCCCAGGATGGCCGACCAGATGAAGGTGGGATCCACGAAGATGCGGGAGAAGTCGACCCACCCCATGGCGCAGGACCAGAAGAGGAGGAGCATGCACCAGACGATGGCGGTGAACATCACCTTCAGGACGGTCTGGTCGTAGAGGTAGAACTGGGCGGCCAGCCTCCTGGAGTCCCCGAAACCCGACCTCTCCAGGGTGAACCCGAAGGCGATCCCGATGCCGAGGTTGAGAAGAATCGAACCCAAATCCATGGCGCCCTCCTCCCTACGTCCAGAGTTTCCGCACGGGCCAGGCCAGGAGAAATCCCCCGGCGAACACCGCGAAGAGAAAGAGCCATGACCCCACCGCCAGGGTGGCTCCGCCCGAGAGCCCCTGGCCCGAGGTGCAGCCCCGGGCCATGCGGGCCCCGAAACCTGAGACCGCCCCGCCCACCAGGGCGAAGCCCCACCGCGTCCAATCGTGCTTGACCCGCGGGCCTTTCTGGGTCTCCAGCTTGACCCTTCCCCCGAGAAGGCCCGAGAGGAAACCGCCGAGCCCCACGCCGAGGACCATCCAGAACATCCGGTTGGCCAGGGGGTTCTTGTGCCCGCCGGCGATCTTGGCCAGGTCCCGGGTCACGTCCACGTGGTGGGGCGCCACGATACTCTCCGCCCAGCCTACTATGCGGTAGAACCCGCCCGAGGCGCCCAGCCCCGATCCGGTGAGGATGAAGGAGAGGAAGAGGACCGTTCCCAGGACCAGTCCCCCCAGGTAGGGGTTCCAGGAGACCTTGCTGGGGATCTTGCTGTTCATGATGTCTCGACTCCCTTGGAAGATTCATTCCCAGTGGATTCCGCGCCGTGCTCCTCCATCTCTTCCCACCCGGTGATCATGGCCTTGATGTTCGCCAGGGGGGTGGCGCCGGTGGTGGTAAGGTAGACGTGCATCACGATGAAAGCCCCGAAGATCCAGGCCACCAGGGCGTGGACGGGGACCAGGACCTGGAGACCGCCCAGGGCTTCACGAAGGGCGGGAAACTGCTTGGCCCCCCAAATGAGCACGCCCGTGATCACCTGGAGGGGAAGGAGGACGTTCAGGATTCCCAGGTAGGTGATCTTCTGGAGGGGATTCAACTTGTTCCCCGGCGTCTTCTCCAGGGGATGGGGCTCGCCCCTGAAGATCCCCCTCAAGTAATAGAGAGCCTGCTTCGCGGCAAGCGACATGAAACCCGTGGGCTCGGGGAGGTATTGCTTGATTTCCCCCGTGGCGAGGAAATAGAAGAGCCCCATGAAGGCGTCCGCCACGAGGAAGAAACCCAGGACGATGTGGACCCACACGGCGTCCTTGTAGGCCATGAACCCGAAGGTCTCGGGCGCGTGGATCTCGAGCCCCGTGACCAGGAGAACCAGGATCGCCAGGGCCTGCACCCAGTGCCAGACCCTCTCGAAAACCGAATACATGTATACGCGGGTCATGCTTACGCCCCCTTCCTCCTCCAACGGGCGGCCAGGATCCTGCCTCCCCCGTGGAGGAAGACTCCCACCAGGGTCAACACGAAAAAGAGGATGCCCACCTTGTCCACCCATCCCAGGCGGTCGTGGCCGAGGATGAAGAGCCCTTCCGCCCTGGTCGCGGGCCGGTAGTAGAGGGCGTCCCCCTTCTTCACGATCGCGGCCGGGTCGATCTCCATGAAGGAATCCCCCACCGGCTTCGGAAGAACCCCCCCGGGAAGGTAGGCGGCGAGCTGGAAAGGCCGGGTCAACCGGGATTTCCTGGTGTGACAATCCACGCATTCCCGGACGGCCCACTTCCCGGAGGCCGTATCGTGGTGGAGGGAGTAGGGCTGTATCTCCCCCACGATCCTGGGGTTCTTGACCCCCACCGCGACGAGTCTCTTCCGGACGGCCGCCACCTTGGCCGGGGTATCCAGTTTTAACTCCTCCGGATCCACCTTCCCGTTCTTGTTCGTGTCCAGGACCTTGACCAGGTCCGGGTGGTAGGCGCCGTCTTCGAACCAGGCCTTCTCGAGGTCGTAGAGTCTCACCGGCCTCTCGGGCTTTCCACCCACCCAATACCAGGAGGTGATCAGGTTGCAGGGAGTGAGTTTGCCTTCCTCCTGCTGGAGGTCGCCCACCAGGAGGAGGGGGTCGAATCCCGTGATGAGGGAGCGCACGTCCCCCGCCGGCCCCATGATCCCCCGGCGCTCCACCCGGGGCTTGGCGTCCTTGGTGAGAACGGTCCAGTCCGTCTGCATCCGGGCCGGCGCGTACATATGGGGAATGTGGCAGGCCTCGCACCTCAGTTTCTCGGCGTGCCTGCCGGCGTAGGGAAGCCACTGGTGGGTGTCCTCGTAGTCGTGGCAATCCACGCAGCGCCTGGCCGTGCCCCGGAGAAGCTTACCGGCCGGATACTGGGCCGCGTGCCCCTTGGCGAAATTGTGGTCCGGCCTCCTCAGGTACTTGCCGAGATCCAGGATCCTGGGGTCGAAGGTGAGAAAGGAGGGCCGGGTCCCCTTCCTCTCCTTGTAGAGCCCGGGATGGTCCAGGGCGTGGTGGCAATGGACGCACCCCACGGCCCTTTCGGCGTGGATGTCCCAGGGACGGGAGAGCCGGACCTTGTCCTTGAGGTTCAGCCCCGAGGCCCCGATTCTCTGGGCCGAAAAAACCTGGCCCATGGTCTCGGTGCTGAATTCCTTCTCCAGGTCGTATTTCAAGACCAACGGGTCGGGGGAACGGTGGACCAGTCCGTGGCAGGCCCCGCAGTGGGTGCAGGTCGGGGAGGTCACCCTGAAAAGGTCCTTCCGGGGTGACCCGTCCCTGGAAAAAGCCTCTTTCTTCCAGGTCCACTTCCCCCCCTTGCGCTCCACCAGGCCCGCCCCTGCCAGGGTGGCCGTGACGGCCCACCGGAACCTGCCGGCCCGGAGCTCACCGATCCTCGCGGCGTTGTCCGGCCCGGCCATGTGGCAGAGGAAGCAATCCATCTCCGTGGTTCCCGACTTCTTCCAGTCCCAGGGCCTGGGCTCGCCCGTCCCGGGATCGAGGACCCAGGTTTCCGGGTCGCCCTTGGGCCCGGGAGGGAGATCCGCAAGGGGGGTCAGGTTCCGGGCGTAGTGGGCCGGGCCCCACCCCACGTGCCGCCACCCCATGAGGCGGACCCAGTCGGCCGTTCCCATGTCCAGCACCGGGTCTCCCTTGGGGGTGAGATACCGGTAGAAGAGGGGGTCCCAGCGCCCGAAGAGGCCCGGGCTCCAGTCCCAGGGCCGCCCGCCCGGGACCTTCCCCACGGGCGCGGTCTCCCGGAATCCCACGCACACGTGGTGGCTGTGGGCCTGGATATACGACGCATCGTGACACTGCCCGCAGGTCCGGATGCTGGAGAGGGGGCCGCCCGATTCGAGGACGCTCCGGCCCCGGGCGTCGAGAAACCGCACGGGGGGATGAAAAGACTCCTCCTGCGCGGCCAGGAACCCCGAGCCGAGGAGAACCCCCACGAGAACGCCTTTCCACATGCTCTTCATCGCTTGGCTTCCTTGCATCCCAGGGGCATTTCCAGGAAGAAACGGGTGCCCGAGAAGGCCGGGTCCCCGTCGTAGCCCAAGGCCTTCCAGTCCAGCCTCCCGTTGGGGCTGTGGCAATCCACGCACTGGAGGGCCTTTTCCTTGCGGGCCACCATGTGGTCGATGGGCCACCACATGTCGGTGTGCACCCACCCGTATTCACCGCTGTAGGGAAGCTTGGCGTATTTCGCGCCCAACCGGAACGCCTTGTCCCAGTCGAAGTCGCTCCAGAAGCCTCCCTTGCCGTAGAGCTTGGGGAAGAGGAGGTACTTGAACTTCTTGTCGTAGGGCTGGATCGCCCGGTGAACCTTGAAGGGGTAGATCTTGGCCGCCGGGTCCTTGATGTCCCCCAGGGGCCGGACCAGGGCGACGTGCTTGGAGGGGTCGATCTTGTCGCCCTTCAGGTAACGGTAGGCCTTTCCGTTGTACCAGTAGTATTCGGGCTTCACGTTCTCGGCCAGGGTGAAGACGCCCTTGATCTTCAGGTAGAGGTGGTGCTCCGTGAGGTAGTCCATGAAGAATTCCAGGGCCTTCTTCTCCCTTTCCTTTGGGGGAAGGGTCTTCACCTCTTCGGGAGGGTTCCAGTGCTCCATCACCCGGCGGAAGAGTTCGGGCTTGTCCTTCTTGAGCTGGGCGGCGTTCTTTCCCGCCTCGCTCCAGTCCCAGGTCATCTTGGTGGGATCGTCGATGGCGAAATAAGGAATATGGCAGGTCTGGCACGCCACGGTTGCGACGTGGGCGTTGAGCCGCTCGTCGGCGTGGGGATGCTGGGAGTGGCAGTCCGTGCACTTCACGCGGAGGGTCTTGTAGGGAGTGACGGACATGGCGTCGCCCGGGATCTGGTGGTGCCTGGTCCGGTGGCAGTCGATGCACTCGAAGCCGTATTTTCCCATGTGGATGTCGATGCGGACCGAGGGAAGGATCAGGGAGTTGTCCAGGTCGCCGTGCTTGACGGCGTCCCCGCCGCCGCCGCGGAAGTGACAGCTCCCGCAGTTCCTGCGCTTGGGAAGCCCCACGGAGTTGGCGCAGGCCAGGAGGTTGACGTTCTTCATGGGGTAGCCTGCGCCCTTGGGGTCCTTGACGTAGAGGCCCGAGTTGTCGTGGCAGACCAGGCAGTCCACGTTGTCCTTCTTCTTGAAGTCGAAGGACATGTCCTTCCAGCCGTAGCCGATGTGGCAGGAGGTGCAGCGCGGCCAGTTCCCGATCACGCTGATGCAGAAGTTGTTGATCAGGTTCCTCTTGCCGATCCGCACCCAGCCCTTGTGGCCTGGAACCTGGAGTTCCCCCGATTCCCAGGTCCAGTGGGAGGTGGCCATGATCTCACCTGCCGCGTCGGGGTGGCAGTTCAGGCAGGCCCGGGTCACGGCGTGGGGATCCTTGAAGGGGCCCGAGAAGAAGCCCGCATGGTTCACCTGGGGAGCATGGAGGGGAAGATGGGCCCTGGGATTGTCCGGGGGAGGAGGCGTCCCGGTGAATCCCAGGATGGCCGCCAGGGCCCCTCCCGTGATCAAGATCAGCACCAGCCAGAAAACCAGGTTCTTCATCTCGTCCTCCAGGCCCCGGGCCGGATCCAGGGCACATTTCAGAACCCTAAACCTCGAATGGTTTGGAAGCAAACCACCCTGGAAAAAAATGGGAACTCCTTCCCCCTTCTTTCATCTCCCCTCGAAAAACCTTTTTTCAAGAAGGAGTTAGGGAAACTCCGGAAAAGAGGAAAAGAAAGTCAATTTCTATCCGCGGAAAAGCCCTTCCTTCCCTGGGACCGAACCAAACCCAAACTGCCGGGAGGAAGGAAGAAACGAGGCATCGAAGTTCCCCCCGGGGTCAAGGAACCTTTTCCAGGATCTTCAAAAGGGAGGACTTGGAGTAGATGTCCCTAAGAATCCAGGGCCGGTAAGGGTCGTCGCCGGGGAAGATCCCCAGGAAGGGGATGGACCGGGAGCCGAGTCTTTCCATCAGCGCTTCGGCCACGGGCCTTTTGCGGGTGATGTCGGCCTTCATGAGGACCACGCCCTTCTTTTCGAAGGCTTTGCGTACCTCCTCGGCCTCCAGCACGGTCTTTTCCACGAACTTGCAGTTGGGACACCAATCGGCGGTCCAGTCCACCACGACCGTTTTGCCTTGCTTCAAGGCCGAAAGAAAGGCCCCCATCTCGAACCTTCGCCACCCCCCCGTGCCCTCCCCCGCCTGGGTGTAGAGGGGCTGGAGCACGCCGAAACTGAGCCACCCCCCCAGGGCGATCACAAGAAGAGCCACGGTCCGCCAGACCAGCCTGTGCCCCTTCGGCTTCCACGGCCCGGTGACCTTCCCGAAGATCCAGGCCCCCATGGCGAGGAAGAGGCAGAAGCAGACCACCCAGACCACCCGGTTGGAGGGAAGGATGGTCATCAAGTAGACCACCGTGCCCAGGAGGACGAATCCCATGAACTCCTTGAACCGGTTCATCCAGGCGCCCGGCTTGGGGACGATCTTGAGAAAAGCCGGGTGGGCCGTGAGCACCACGTAGGGAAAGGCCATCCCGATCCCGATGGCGGCGAAGATGGTGAAGATGACCAGGGGAGGCTGCTTCAAGGCCCAGGCCAGGGTGCCCCCGAGAAAGGGCCCGCTGCAAGGCGTGGCCAATACTGTCGCCAGCATACCCTTGGAGAAGGCCCCCAGGTAGCCTTCCTTGTATTCCGAACCCGAAGCCGTGACGAACCCGGGCACGGTGAACTCGTAGAGGTCGAACATCCCAAGGGCGAAGAGGAAGACCAGGGCGATCATGACCACCAGGAAGGTGTTGCTCTGGAACTGCTCCCCCCAGCTCTGCCCGGCGAAAGCGGCGAGCCCCGCCAGGACCAGGAAGACGAAGAGGATGCCGCCGGCGAAAGAAACGCCCAGCTTGAAGACCCGGGCCCGGTCCTCCTTGGCCTGCTGGACGAAGGAGAGGATCTTGATGGAGATCACGGGAAGCACGCAGGGCATGACGTTGAGGATCACCCCTGCCAGGAATCCCAGGGCCAGGGCCCACCAGAGGGAGGTGATCTCCTCCCCGCCCCGGGGGGTGAATTTTTCGATCTCCGCCCTGGCCTCTTCCAGGCTCAAGGAGGGCGCCGGCGCCCCGGTGGAGGGGCCTTCCGCCTTCTTCCCGGGTTCCCGGCCCGTTTTTCCTCCCGCCGGCTTGGAGGCCGGACCACTCTTTCCGGGCGGCTCCTCCCCGGCGGGCCGGGCCTTTTTCATGCCCGCAAAGAGGGGGGCGTTCACCTTCCTGGAAAGCGCCCCGGGAGGGCCCACGGGAACGTCCAGGGAGACCTGGAAGTTCTGGGGCACGCAGGACTGCATGCAGGCCAGGGCGTCCACCTCGAAGGTGAGGGTGTAGGTTCCGGGCTTCAGGTTGGGATCGGCCTTGACCTCGAAGTAGACCCGGGCCTCCTTCTCGTAGCCCCAGACCCAGTCGTCCGGCCCCAGCTCGGGCTGGTACAGCCTCTCGGGGGGACTCATGAGGGTGGGACCGATCTCGAATCCCTCCGCCGGGAAGGGCGTCACTTCCGTGGGCTTTCCCGTGCCCGGGCCCAGGGGATTGCCGTAGATGTGCCACCCCTTTTCGATGGAAAGGACCAGGCAGACCCGGAAGGTTTCCCCAGGATGCACAAGCGTCCGGTCCAGGTAGGCCTTGGCCGTGACCTCCTGGGCGGGAAGGGGAGCCGCCGGGGCCAGGCACGCGAGGAACCAGAGGGCAAGGACTTTAACCTTCAACTTCATCTTCACACTCTTGGATCTCTTCCAGGGACCCGAAAGAGGGAAAAAGATAAACGCGCCCCGTCCTGGAAGCTTCCCGAAAACTCAGGCGGCGGCTTCCTCCTCCAGGAGGATCTTGAGGAACTCCTGGGGAGACCGGGCTTCCAGGAGCCGGCCCCGGACGCTCTCCCGGCCCAGCAAGTGGGAGATGGAGGAAAGGAGCCTCAAGTGGTGGGACCTCCCGCCGGGAGAAGAGACGACCAGGAAGAAAATCCGGGCCAGGGAGCCGTCGCTGGAACCGAAATCCACGCCATCCCGGGAAAGCCCGGCCGACAGGGCGAACTCGGCGCCGATGGGGGCGATGCAATGGGGGATGGCCACCCCTTCCCCCACGCCCGTGCTCTGGATGGCTTCCCGGCGCATCAAGGCCTCCAGGGTCTCCCCCTGCCTGGCGGGCTCGGGAACCGCCAGGCGGACCAACTCCTCCAGGACCTCCTCCTTGGTGGTCCCCCGCAAGGGCACACCGATTCGTTCGGGATCCAGGTGATCGCTCAAGAGCATGGAAGGGCCTCCCGGGGGGGACAAGGAACATCCAAGGGGAAAAAAACATACCACAGCCCGGGCGGAGGTCCATCTACCTCCTTTCGGCGCCCTTCCCCTCGGGCTTCTTTTGGATCCAGCCTCGGACCACCTCCAGTTCCTTCTGGAGGACGGGGTTCCTCCCGGCTCTCCGCTCCAGGCTCTCCAGGAAGGAAGCTCGTTTTTCCATGAGGCGCTTGGGCTCCCGCGGCTCCACCCGCTCCAGGACGTACTTGGCCAGGATGGGAAAGGCGATGGAACTGCAGGAATATACGACTACGTTGTTCTTCCTGGCGTCCTTCACCTTGCCCCAGGACTTGGCTTCCGAAGGCGTGGCCCCCGAGAGCCCCCCCCAGTGGGGCGCGTCGGTGGTGATCTGGACGAAGAAGTCGTGTCCCCCCTTGTTGTCCCGGAGGATCTGCCAGAGAGTGGGCTGGGTCTGGAGGAAGAAATTCTTGGGCGACCCTCCTCCCAGCTCGATCACCCCGTTCCTGCGGGAAGCCCGCACGATGGCCGCCGTCTCCAGGACGTCCTGCACCGGGTCCAGGAGGACCCGGCGGCCCAGCAACCTGGGAAGGACCAGGTTCATCCCGATGGAGGAATCCCCGGGAGAAGAGGTGTAGACCGGGACGCCGAGCCGGTGGGCCGCGGCCAGGAAGGACTTTTCCGGGTGGGGCGCGAGCTCCAGGACCCCCTTGCCGAGAAGGTCGTGGAATTCCGCCGTGGAAAGGGGCCGCTCGTCCTCGGGCCAGGCGGATACGGCCTCCAGGATGACCCGGTCCGTGGCCTCCAGGGTGTCCTTGTCCTCGATGAAGGTGTCGTAGATCCGGGCCACGCCGTGCTTGTAGAGATCGTTGTCGTCCACCCGGAAATCCCCCTGCACCACGGGGGCTCCGAAGGGGCGGTGGAGATCGTGGTAGAGGTTGGCGCCCGTGGAGATGATCCAGTCCACGAACCCCTTCTCCAGAAGGGAGATGATCGGCCCGGACATCCCTATGGGGGTCATGGCCCCGGCCAGGGTGAGGCAGACCGTGGCGTCGGCCTCGATCATCCGCTTGAAGTTGAAGCAGGCCTCGGCCAGGCGGCGGGCGTTGTAGCCCGACCGGGCGAAGACCTCCTCCACCAGGGGAGCGATCTCCCCCTTTCCCTCCAGGGCCAGGGGCTCCACCTGGGGGCCCTTCATATACGGGTTCTTTGCCTTCGCCATGGTCGCTCCTCGCTTGTCTCGCCCGTCGAATCGAAGAGGGGAGAGGGTAATCCCTCAACGCCCCAGGACAAGGCGGACCTCCCTCCCACCTCCCGGGGGAAGGTCCAGGACCCGGGTCTTTTTTCTCCCGCCGGGCCCGAAGACCTGGAGGGTCCACTTGCCCGGGGCCCAGGGCTTCAAGGTGAAGGCTCCGCCGGGACCGGTCCGGCCCTGGCAGGCAGGAAAGCCGGGACGGGAGAGGAGGAGCCGGGCGCCTTCCACGGGCCGGCCCAACCTCCCCTCCACGACCCTCCCGCGGAGGATCAGGGGCGGTTCCAGGACCATCTCGAGATCCATCCTCTCCCCGGGACCAGGGGCCACTTCCCGGAAGGCAGCCCCTGCCCGGGGATGAAAGGCCCGGATGCGGTAGCGCCCCGGCGCCGGAAGAAGGAGCCGGAACCGGCCCTCCGGGTCGGTTCTCGAAAAAAGAATCCCCTTGGGGAGAAGGGCGCCCGGATCGGGGGGGCGCTCCCGGAAGGCCCGGACCCGGGCCGAGACGACGGGTTCACCGCCGGCGTCTTTCACCAAGCCTTC
>CAYQBW010000013.1:5327-14433 GCA_964415725.1 uncultured Planctomycetia bacterium | reverse complement strand
GTATGGAAGGAATCGGGGGGACGCAACGCCTGCCCGGGCGGGACTTCTCGAAAATCAGCTTTTCCGTCATGACGCACCTCCCAGGGCGCGGGCCAGGGCTTCGATGTCTTCTTCCGTGTTCCACTCCGTCACGGCCACGAGCAGGAGGTCGTCCATCCCTTCGAAGAACCGGGACAAGGGAATCCCGGCCCGCACGCCCTCTTCGCGGGCCCTGGCCGCGATCGGGCCGGCCGGGCCGGGGCACTTGAGGGCGAACTCGTGGAAGAAGGGGGCCTGGAAGGCGAGGGAATAGCCCGGCAGGGCGGCGAGTCTCTCCGCCGCGGCGTGGGCCTTTTCCAGGCAGGCCCGGGCGGTCTCCACCAGGCCCTCCTTGCCCAGGGCGGCCAGGTGGATGGCGGCCCTCAGCGCCATGAGGGCGTGGTTGGTGCAGATGTTGCTCGTGGCCTTTTCCCGGCGGATGTGCTGTTCCCGGGGCTGGAAGGTGAGCACGAAGGCCCGCTTCCCATTACGGTCCACCGTCTGCCCGACGATCCGGCCCGGCATGCGCCGCACGTATTCCTCCCTGGCGGCGAAGAACCCGAAGGAGGGGCCGCCGAACCAGGGCGGAGTGCCGAGCCCCGCTCCGTCTCCGCAGGCGATGTCGGCGCCGCACTCCCCGGGGGACGCCAGAAGCCCCAGGGGTACCAGGCGGGTCTGGACGGCCGTGAGCGCCCCGAAACGGCGGGCCGTCTCCACCGCCGCGGGCAGGTCCTCCACCACGCCCAGGAAGTTGGGATAGCCGAGAATCACCCCGAAGGTCTCCTGGTCCACCGCGCCCTCCAGGCGGGTCCTGCCGTCTTCGCCAAGCGGCGCCGTCACGATCTCCACGTCCAGGTTCGCCAGGTAGGTCCGGGTCGTCCGGGCGGCGAAGGGGTCCAGGCCCTCCGAGAGGACCAGTTTCTTCCGTTTCCCCCGGGACAGGTTGCGCATCATGCAGGCCGCCTCGGCTGTGGCCGAGGCGCCGTCATACATGGAGGCGTTGCTCACGCCCAACCCGGTGAGTTCCGAGATCATGGTCTGGTACTCGAAGGCCGCCTGGAGGGAACCCTGGCTGGCCTCGGGCTGGTAAGGGGTGTAGGCCGTCACGAACTCGGACCGGGAGGCCAGGGAGTCCACGATGGAGGGGATCCTGTGCAGGTAGGTCCCTCCTCCCAGGAAGAAGGGGCCCACCCGGGCGGGGCGGTTCCGGCCGGCCAGGGCCTCCATTCTTTTCTTGACCTCCCATTCGGGCGCTCCCGGCGGGAGGTTCAGCTCCCCTTGGAAGCGGATCTCCTCGGGGATGTCTCGGAAGAGGTCCTCCATGCTGGAGGCGCCGGCGGCCTCCAGCATGGCCTTCTCTTCCTCGGGGGTATGGGGAACGAAAGGCATCTTGCCTCCTCGGGGGGTCTAGTGTTCTTCCTCTTCCTTGCAGTGCTTCTCATAGGCCGCCGCGTCCATGAGTTCATCCAGTTCCGAGGGATCGGAGGCCTTGATCTTGACCAGCCAGCCCTCGCCGTAGGGGTCCTTCTTGAGGGTCTCCAGGTCGTCCACCAGCTCCTCGTGGACCTCCACGACCTCCCCGTTCACCGGGGAATTGATGTCCGAGACGGCCTTGACCGATTCGATCTGGCCGAAGGACTCGCCCTTGATCAGGGGGGCGCCCGGCTCGGGGAGCTCCAGGAAGACCAGGTCCTGCAAGTGTTCCAGGGCGAAGTCGGTGAGTCCCACGGTGACGATGTCCCCTTCCAGGCGGGCCCATTCGTGGGTCTTGGTGTACTTCAGGTCTTCAGGGGTCATGGAAGCCTCCTTGGTTCCGAGAGTTCGAGGGTTTCCTTTTGCTAACGGGCGGAGAAAGGCCCCCCTTTCTCCCCCTGGGGCCTTTGGACCGGGGGAGGGGGAAGGTTCCTAGGATCTCTTCCCGCCGCCGCCCAGGGAACCAAAATTTCGCCTTTCGGCTTCCTTCGCACTCTCCGAAGGATTCAGGTCCAAGGCCTTCCACGTCGATACCCAATCTACGGGAGCCCCCGGGGAGTCCGGGGGAGTTCTGTGGTTGGGGCGAGCCCCGGGGCGCGCCCCTTGGCAGACGGGAAGGCCCTGCCATGGCCCTGAAGGGTGATCTAGCGAGTGTCGACCTGGCCCAAGTGTTCCAGATGCTCGTCCTCAACCAGAAGACGGGCATCCTGAGCATTTTTTCCCACACCGCGTGGAGGGCCCTCTATTTCGATTCCCGCGGCGTAACGCTCCACTTCAACCCCTACACCTTTCCGGACAAGGTGCTGGAGCACCTGGTGCGGACGGGGAGGGTCGCAGAGGACCTGGTCCCCAAGGCCAAGGATTACGCCTACACCCACGAATGCCCCTTCCCTATGGCCCTGGAGAAGGTGGGGGGGCTTTCCCAGGCGGAATACCTCCAGGTCTTCTCCCAGAAGATGGAGGAAGAGATCTACGACCTCTTCTTCTGGAAAGAGGCCCGGTTCGAGTTCTTCGAGGGGGCCACGGAACTGCCCGGGAAGGAAGGGGTGATCGACGAGTCCTTCTTCTTCAACCCCGACTCCCTGATCATGGAAGCGGCCCGCCGGATGGACGAGTGGTCCGTGATCCAGACCAGGATCAGCGGAGAGGACGAGATCCTCACCCCCGCGGTGGACCTCTCCCAGGTCAACCTGATGGACCTGGACGACATGACCCTTTCCGTCTTCGACCTGGTGGACGGGAAACGCACGGTCAAGCGGATCGTTGAGATCACCGGGTTCTCCCCCTTCCACGTCTTCAAGACGCTGGCCACCCTCATCGACCAGGGCCTGGTGCAGATCCTCGGCCCCGAGGCGATGGTGGAAAACGCCAACGAATGCATCGCCGAGGGAAGGGTCCAGGATGGAATCAACCTCCTGGAACGGGCGGCCTCCATGGGAGTGGGAGGGCCGGAGATCCACCTCTCCACGGCCCAGGCCTACGAGTCCATCCAGGAGCTGGAGAGGGCCTCGGCGCATTACAAGTTCTACGCCGAGGACATGATCGCCCTGGGAAAACAGGGTGAGGCCCTCAAGACCCTGAAAAAACTGGTGGCCCTGATCCCTACCGATCTCGAGGCCAGGGAGAAGCTCGTCTTTCTCTCCCTCTCCTCGGGGGAGGAAGGCAAGAAGCTGGACCTGGACCCCATCGCCGAAGGCCGGACTCTCATCGAGATCTACGTGGAGATGGAGGAGTTCGAGCGGGCCCGGTCGGTGGTGGAGAACCTGCTGGAAGTGAGCCCCGGAGACCTGGAGCTGATCAAGGCCCTGGTGACGATCCACTCCAAGGCGGGAGACACCCGCAGGGTCCTGGAACTCTACGAGGTTCTCGCGGAGGAATTGATCCGCCGCAAGGACCTGATGGGCGCCATCAAGTACCTCCAGAAGATCCTGCTCATCGACAAGGACCGCAAGGATGTCTCCGAGAGGGTCCGCCAGCTCTACCAGCAGGAGGAGAGGGCGCGCTCCAGGAAGAGGGGGATCACGGCCCTGATCGCGGTGGTGCTCCTCCTGGGGGCCCTCGGGGCCTTGTATACGTGGTACGAGATGAACGCCCGGGCGGCATACGCGGACATCGACCCCGCGCCCTACCTGGAGCGGAAGGATTTCGCGGGAGCGGCCGGGCTCTACGAGAACTTCCTCAACAAGTATCCTCTTTCTCTCATGCGCTCCACGGTCAAGCAGGACCTGGAGAACATCCACGAGAAGGAAGAGGCCTGGAAGAGGCAGGAGGCCGCCAGGAAGGCGGCCCGGGAGGCGGCCCTCGCCAGGAAACGGGCGGCCTACAAGAAACTCTTCAAGCGCTACGAGGAACTGGGCCGGGACAAGCGGGACCTTGTGGGGGCCCTTGCCGCGCTGGAGGAATCCGCCCGGCTGGTGAAGGAGGCGGGACAGCCCGAGGACTTCGCCTGGGCGGAGTCGGTGGGGCTGAACTCGGGCCTCCGGGACCTGAGGGCCTACCTGAAGGGAGCGGAGGAGGCCAAGAAGAAGATGGATGCCTTTCTCCGTAAAGGGGAATACCACCTGGCCTGGCTCCAGGGGAGGGCCATCCTGGAGAAATACTCCTTCAGCCCCCTGGCCCAGTCCCTGGAGATCCCCGTCCGGATCCTCTCCAGGCCCTCCGGCGCGGGGGTCTGGGCCGGGGGCAAGCCCTTGAAGGACTCGGACGGAAGGCCGCTCAGGACGCCCTGCACCCTGGCCATTCCCGCGCGGAACAAGGTGACGGTGGAACTCAGGAAGAAGGGCTTCCGGCCCTTGAAGAAGACCATCGACCCGGCCATGGGGTCTCCCCTCAAGTTCTCCCTGGCCCTGGAGCCCGAGCGGGAGATCTCCCTCTCCTCGCCCCCGGCCCTGGCCACTACGGGCGAAGGGGGGTTCCTGGTCGCCGGCCTGGCCGGCGGGCGCCTGGCCGGACTGGACAGGTCGGGCAGGCAGGCCTGGGTCCTGGAACTCCCCGGGCTTTCCGAGGTCACCGGCGGTCCCTCCGTTCGGGGGGGGAAGGTGTATTTCGCCACCAGCGGAAAGATGGCCCGGTGCGTGGACCTTGCCGCAGGAAAGGACCTGTGGAGGACCCCCTTGGACGGGGTCGTCAAGGTCCCGCCCCTGGTTACGCAGGAAGGGGTGATCATGGCGACCACCGGGGGCAGGGTCTACCTCCTCGGCCTGGAGAAGGGGAAACCCAGGTGGAGCGTATCGGCGGGCGGCGGGGTCCGGGCGCAGCCCGTCCTTTACGGATCGAGGGTGCTCGTTCCCCTGGATACGGGGGTGGTCGTGGCCTTGGACCTGGCCTCGGGGGCGAGGCGCGAGGTTTACGTGGCCGGGGGATCCATACGCTCAAGGCCTCTGGCCCAGGGGGACTACCTGCTTGTGGCCGCCATGGACGGAAAGGTCCATTGCTTCCGCGTGGACGGAGGGGAGAAGGTCTGGGTCTTCGACCAGAGGGTCTCCCTGAGGAAGTCCACCCTGATGGCCGAGGGAGGAAACACCGTGGTGGTGGGCCGGGAGGACGGCCTCCTTTTCCGGCTGAACATCGTCACGGGCGAGGTGATCCAGGAGTTCGACCTGAAGAAGAGGATTTCCGCCGGCCCTGTCCTCAGCGGAGGACGCCTCTACGTTTGCACGGCGGAGAAGAAGCGCCGGGACTCCCTGCTCTGTCTCGATCCGGACACCCTGGTGCCCCTTTGGGAATACCCCTTCCCGGGCAGGGTGGTTCCGCCCCTGGAGGTGGACTCGGGAAAGATGCTCGTTACGTGCATGAACAGGAAAGTCTACGTGTTTCCTTAAAAAACGGAGGAAATGGGAGGATTTTGCGGGAAGGCCCTTTCAACCGGGAGGTTCTTCCTGCCGATAAGTAGGTGGCCGGGATTGGAGGGAAGAGGATCGTGAACATCCTTCAGCGTTTCAAGATATCGAGGGAGCTGGCCCGTCTCGAGAAGAAGGCCAGGGAAACCCCCTCTCCCTCCACGTACGTGGACATGGCCCAGGTCTACATCAACCTGGGGATGGTGGACCAGACCCTTCGGGTGGCCGAGGAGGGGCTGGCCCTTTTTCCCAATTCGGAAGAGCTGAAACGAGTCCTGAAATTCGGGAAGAAGTCCAAGCTCAACCACCGCATCCGGGACCTGCGGAGCCGGATCAACAAGTCCCCCGCGCCGGTTCTCTACAGGGAATTGGCCTCGATCTACATGGAGCTGGGGGATTTCGGATCCGTCCAGGGGACCTGCGAGGAATGCCTGCGCAGGTTCCCCGAGGACGACGGCACCTGGCTGGTCCTGGCCCGGGCGAGACTCAAGAATTTCTACCGGGACCTGACGGCCCAGGACGGCCTGGAGGCGGTGCGGTGCCTCAAGAAGGCCCTGGCCTTGAACCCGGCGTCGGGGGCGGCCTTGCGGCTTCTGGCGGAGGTCTTCTACAGGGTGGGGGCCATCGGCCAGGCACAGGAATACCTGGAGAAGCTCCGGGGAATGTTTCCGGGGGAGAAGGAAGTGGAAGCCCTCTGGCGGGAGGTTTCCACCAAGACCTCCCGGGAAGACGACCTGGAGGTCCTCTTCCGGGCGGTGGAGGAAAAGGGCGCCCTGGCCTACGGCCCTCCCGGCAGCGGCCACAAGGCCTATTCCCTCGCGCCGGAACAGGCCCTGGCGGGGATCAAGAAATCCCTGGCACAGATCGCCTCGGTGGAAGGGGTGCAGAAAGCGGCTTACATCAAGGGCGCCAAGGCCCTGGTCCGGGGGGAGATCCGCGATGCCAGGGACCCCTTCCTGAGGGCGGCCCGGGTGATCTCCCGCTCCGCCCAGAGGGCCTCCAGGCGGATGGATATCGGAAATTTCAACAAGGGGATCGTGGAAGGGCCCTTCGGGCACTTCCTGATCTGCTGCCTCGGGGACGTCACCTCTTCGGTCCTGGTGGACAAGGGTTCACGGGTGGACCGGGTCCTTTCGCTGATGCAGGACATGGTGGCCAGCTCCCTGTACGTGGCGAACAACGAAGGGGGGCGGTGAGGAATGGAGAAGATCCTTTCCGAACTCAATTCGGCTGTCGGGGTCAAGGGGAGCGCCGTGGTGACCAAGGACGGGATCCTGGTCAAGTCCGCCCTGGACCCGGGTCTCAAGGAAGAGGTCGTCTCCGCCCTCTCCTCCTTTCTCATCGCCACCACCAGCAGGGCCTTGAAGGAGTGCGGAATCGAAGCCTTCGAGAGGTTCATCATCACCTCGACCCACGGGAAGGTGATCCTGGTGAACCTGGAAGACGCCTACCTGGTGGTCGTGGCGGACCAGTTCATCAACATCGACCTGACGTTGGTCGAGATCATGAGTGTGGCACGGAAGCTCAAGAAGATCATCAGGATCGAGGTTTAGGCTCAAATGTCCTGATCGGGGTCTGGACAGGAGAATCGGGAAGATGGTGCAAATCAATTTCGCCCTCAAGGAAGTGAACTGCAAGATCGTCTATTACGGTCCGGGGATGAGTGGCAAGACCACGAACCTCGAGATCGTCCACCAGAAGGCGCCCGAGGAGAACAAGGGGGACCTCACTTCCATCTCCACCGATGGGGACCGGACCCTCTTTTTCGACTTCATGCCGCTGGACCTGGGGAACATCGCCGGGATGCGGACCAAGTTCCAGCTCTACACCGTCCCGGGCCAGGTGTATTACAACTCCACCAGGAAACTCGTCCTCCAGGGGGTGGACGGGGTCATCTTCGTGGCCGATTCCGACCCGGAGAAGATGGAGGAGAATCTGGAGTCCTACGCCAACCTGGAGGAAAACCTCAAGGAATACGGCAAGGACCTGGCGGACCTCCCCCACGTCATCCAGTGGAACAAGAGAGACCTTCCCAACGCTCTTCCCGTGGAGGAGCTGGAGAAGAAGATCAACAAGTACGGCGTGCCCACCTTCGAAGCCGTGGCCGTCACGGGGGAAGGGGTCTTCCCGACCTTGAAGGTCCTGGCCAGCATGGTCCTGGAGACCATCAACAGGATCGACAAGGGTTCTCCCAAGCCTCGCACGGCCATGGCCCCCAAGGCCGCGGCCCAGGCCGCGCCCCAGTCGGCGCCGGCCCCGCAGCAGAGGAAGACCGCCGCCCAGCCCGGGAGGCAGGCCCAGAAGGCGCCCGCAACGGCCGGAAAAGGAAGAGTCCAGGCCCGGGGCAAGACCCAGCAGCAGCGCCCGGCCGCGGCCCGCCAGGCCGGCGGTCGCGCCCAGGGAGCCAGAAAACCGGCTGGAACGGCGGCCCGGGGAAGGGCCCGGGCTCCCCAGCAGGCGCCCGCCCGCGCCCCCAGGGGGCAGGAGGCCGTGGCGGCGGCCGGAAAGAGTTCCTCCGGGCTCTTCGTGGCGCTTTTGCTCTTCCTTGTCCTGGCCGCGGCCGGGGCGGGTTACGTCCTCTTTTTCATGAACAACAAGTGACCCGCCTGGAAAAGGAGCGACCCATGAACGCCAACGAAAAATTGCGGGCCGACAGGCTGGTTTTCTACGAGAAGGACATCCAGAAGATCGACAAGATCCTCACCGAGTTCCTGAGGCTGTCGGGGGCCAAGTGCGTTCTCCTGGTGGACAAGGAAGGACACCTGGTGACCCGGAAAGGGGAACTCCGGGACATCAACATGGACACCATCTCCGCCCTGGTGGCGGGCTCTTTCGCGGCCACCAAGGAGATGGCCCGCCTGCTCGGGGAAGAGGAGTTCAGCGCTCTCTTCCACCAGGGGACCAAGGACAACATCCAGCTCACCCTGGTGGGGGACCGGACCCTGCTGACGATCCTCTTCGACGACAAGACCACCGTGGGGATGGTGCGGCTCTACGCCACGGAAACGGCCAAGAAGCTGGTGGAGACCTTTTCCCAGGCCGAGGCGGACGGGGGAGGCGACCTGGGAATGGACGAACAATACCAGGACCGGGCCAAGAACAAGCTGGACTCCATCTTCGGCCCCCCCAGGAAAGGCTGAAGCTTCCTTCCGCCGGGAAGGAAGAGTGAGAAAGGGCCCCTTCCTCGGGGGGCCCTTTTTCCTTGGGTTCCCGGCGGGCCCGGCCCGCTCGGGGCGCCGGGTGTCTCTTTCGGCGCCCCTTCCGGGGCTTTCCCACAGGGAGGGGCTTGCGGGGGGAGACGCCCGTTGCTAGCCTTCTCCCCCTCGATGAGCCCGGATCCGGCGGCTGTGCCGCTGGTTTCTTTGGAATCCAGGCCCGGGACGAACGGGGCCGGAAGTTTGCAGGAGTGGAGACGATGCCCAGGGTATGTGAGTTTTGCGGCAAGAGGACCCGGGTGGGGAACCACGTGACCCGCCGCGGTCTTGCCAAGGCCAAAGGCGGCGTGGGCCGGCGGGTGACGGGTCGGTCCAAGCGCAAGTTCGAACCCAACCTCCAGTTGGTCCGGGCCGTGGTGAACGGATCGGTGAAGAGGGTCCGCATCTGCACGCGTTGTCTGAAGTCGGGAAAGATCGTCAAACCGAGCTGACCTTCTCTCCCGGAACTTTCCAGCACTGCGGTTTCGACGATTCGACTCCTCCACCATGCCGGTTGGAGCAGTCTTTTTTGTCCCGGCGGCAAAAAAATTTCTCTTTTTTTTTCTTTCCGGCCCCTTGAAG
>CAYQBW010000013.1:0-5317 GCA_964415725.1 uncultured Planctomycetia bacterium | reverse complement strand
TTGAAGCGAACCTTCGAGTTCTTTGTCCATTCGCCGGTTTTGACGAGGATTCCAGGTTTTTCTCTTTCCCGGCGGCGGTGGAAGAAGTCTGCCGGTCTCAAGATGGGTGAACATAAAAGGTTAGGTTGCCGATTATGAAGAGGGGATGGAGTTCCCAGGGAAACTCCGTCCGCGATCGAACAGCCAAACGAGTTTTTTCCAAAGGGAGGTAGACCGTATGGCAACCAGAACCAAGAAGAAGGCGAAGAAGGCGGCCAAGAAGAAGACCGTCAAGAAGGTGAAGAAGGCCGCCAAGAAGAAGGTCAAGAAGACCAAGAAGGCGGCCAAGAAGAAGGTGAAGAAGACTGCCAAGAAGAAGGTCAAGAAGACCAAGAAGGCGGCCAAGAAGAAGGTGAAGAAGACCGCCAAGAAAAAGGTCAAGAAGACCAAGAAAGCGGCCAAGAAGAAGGTGAAGAAGGCCGCCAAGAAGAAGGCTCGCAAGCGTTAACCGACGCGGTTCCCTCGGAGTCTGTCCAGACGGGCTCCGGGAGAACGGGTGAAAAGGAGAAGGGCGCCGGGAAGGCGCCCTTCTCCTTTTTTCGATTCCCCGGTCCATCGGGGCTGGCGGTCGTCCCGCGATTCTCAGGAAACCCGCGCCCCGGGGGGGGCGCCTGGGTCCACTCCCAGGAGCTGGACGCCCCCGTCCGCCGTTGTGGAGGCCAGCACCATGCCCTGGCTTTCGATGCCCCGGAACTTCCGGTAGGGCAGGTTGGCCAGGACGATCACCTTCCTTCCCGCCAGCTCCTTGGGATCGTAATGCCCGGCGATACCTGTGACGATGGTTCGTTTCTCCAGGCCCAGGTCCACTTCCAGAACCAGAAGCTTGTCCGCCTTGGGGTGCTTCCTCGCGGAAAGCACCTCTCCGACCCTCATGTCCAGTTTCCGGAACTCCTCGAAGGTGATGGGCGGCGCAAAGGGTTCCAGTCCCCGGGCTTCCAGGAGCCTTTGCACCAGGGCCTCCTGCTGGGCTTGCACCGTTTCGTCCGGGATCTTCTGGAAGAGGATGGAGGGACGAACCGTTTCTCCTCCCTCGCGAAAGACTTCCTCCCCAGCCTTGGAGAAACCTTCCTTCTCGGGGCTTCCTTCCAGGCCCAGCATCTCCCAGATCTTCCTCCCCGTGGCGGGCATGAGGGGAGCGCAAAGGAAGGCCAGGGTGCGCAAGGTCTCACAACAGGTCCAAAGGGTGGTGGCCGTCTTCTCAGGATCGGTCTTTCTCGTGACCCAGGGCTTTCCGTCGTCGAAGATCCGGTTTCCTTCCCGGGAGAGTTCCATCACCACCGTGGCGGCCCGGCGGAACTTGAACTCCAGGATCGCCCGGGTGAATTCCTCCACCTTCTTCCCCCTGAGCGCCAGGAGTTCTTTTTCCCTCTCCGAAGGAGGCGCCTGGGGGCCGGGGATCTTCCCCTCCTGGTAGCGTTCCACGAAGCGCAACACCCGGGCGGCCAGGTTTCCCAGGTTGTCCGCCAGGTCGTTGTTGACCCGGGCCTGGAAGCCCTTCCAGGTGAAGTCCGAGTCCTTGGTTTCCGGCGCCGATTGGATCAAGGCGTAGCGGGCAGCGTCGGTGGGAAACTCCCGGAAGAAGAGGTCCAGGGGGATATACCAGCCCATGGAGGTGGAGAACTTCTTCCCCTCCAGGTTGTAGAACTCGTTGGCCGGAACGTTGGCGGGAAGGATGTAGCCGTCCTTGACGCCGTAGAGCATGGAAGGGAAGACCACCACGTGGAAGGGAATGTTGTCCTTCCCGATGAAGTGGATCAGTTCGCATTCCGGGTCCTTCCACCAGTTTTTCCATGCCTCCGGTTCGCCCCTGGCCTGGAAGAGCTGCATCGTGGCGGAGATGTAGCCGATGGGGGCGTCGAACCACACGTAGAGGACCTTGCCTTTCGCCTCTTCCAGGGGGACGGGAACGCCCCAGTCCAGGTCGCGGGTGATGGGCCGGTCCTTCAAATCGGAAAGCATGTTCTCCACGAAGGTGAGAACGTTGGGCTTCCACTCGTCCGCCTTGGAGCGGAACCACTCCTTGATTTTCTCCTCCGCCAGGCGGGGGAGATCCAGGAACCAGTGGCGCGTCTCCTTCACCACGGGGGATGCGCCGCACTGCTTGCACCTGGGATCTTTCAGCTCCAGGGGATCCACCCAGGCCCCGCAGGATGGGCACTCGTCTCCCCTCGCCCCTGGGGCGCCGCACCGGGGGCAGGTTCCTTCCACGTAGCGGTCCGCAAGAAACCGCTTGCAGGAACCGCAGTAGAGCTGTTTCACCGTCCGATCCGAGATGTAGCCGTTGGTGTGCAGCTTGAGGAAGAACTCCTGGGAAAGGGGGGCGTGGAAGGGATTCCTTCCGGCGGAAGTGCCCGAGAAGATATCGAACTCGATCCCGAAGCCGTCGAAGGTCTTCTTGATCTCGTCGTGCCACTTGTCCACGAAGGCCTGGGGGGGCATCCCCGCCTTCTCGGCGTTCTGGACGATGGTCACGCCGTGTTCATCCGTTCCACAGATATAGAGGACCTGGTGGCCCATCATCTGCCGGGCGCGGACGTAGACGTCCGCCGGCAGGTAGGCCCCTACGACGTGGCCGAAGTGGATCGGGCCGTTGGCGTAGGGGAGGGCGCTCGTGACCAGAACTTTGGATCCCATTTCTTTCCTCGTTTTTTCCAGGCCGGCTGACCCCGTTTTTCCCGGGGAATCATAGGTCCATCCGCCTGCCCGGCAAAAGGGACAAAAAAAGCGGGGCGCCCGCCGGGGCGCCCCGCTTTCGTGGCTTCGCAGTATCGTCCGGAGGACGGAGGGCCTTACTCTCCCTCTCCTGCCTGGATGGCGGGCTCCAGGCGGAGGGTCTCCAAAAGCTTCACCCTCTGGGCGGCGCTGAGGTTCGCCTGGCCCAGGGCGCCGGCCACGGCGGCCCGAAGCTTCAGGTTCTCCTTGGAGGCCACCAGGGCGATGAGCTTCTTGACCAGGGCGGCCGGAGCCTTGCCCGTGCGGGTGAAGATCTGCCCCAGGGTGCGGGCCGCTTCGGTGCGGACCTCCAGGGGACGCCTGGTGTCCAGAACCAGGGCGGCCACGCCTTTCAGGCAATCCGGGCCTCCCACGCGGCCCAGGGCCCTGAGGACGCCAAGGACGACCTGGTTCTCCTCGTGGTCCGTGGCCTTGGCCAGGGTGCCTTCCACCTTGCCCAGGGCGAACCGGTTGGGATCCACCTGGGCGATGGCCTGGGCGGCCTCGCGGGCGAGCTGGACGGCCCGTTTGCGGCCCAGGTTCACCTGGAAGCCCTTGAGGACCTTCAGGATCTCGGCCTGGAAGTTCTTGGCGATGGCCGCTTCGCTCACGATGGCGTCCACCTTGCCCTTGGGGATCTCGCGGGCGGCCTGCTTCACGTCCTTGGCCACGAGGATGATCTTCTTGTCCTTCGTCATGGGATTCCGGCGGAGCTGATTGATGACCTGGATCGCCGGCATCTGGGGCAGGTCGCTGTAGATCACGAAGACGTCCGCCGGGGCAGAGAAGGCCTGGTTGAGGCCTTCGCCGCCCGTGCTGGCCTGAACCACGGAGAACTCGCTCTTGCGGCCCACGGCGTCGGCCACGGAGCGGGCCGTGTCGGGGAGGCCGATGGTGTGGACCAACCGCACGAGGCGGGTGTCGGCCGCCTGGGCCAGGAGGGCCGCCACCTTGGGGGCCCCGGGGAAGTCACCCTGGGGATCCAGCTTGGCGATCTCGATGGCGGCCTCGGTGCGGACCAGGCTGTTGTTGTGGTCCAGGGCCTTGATCAAGGGCGAGGTGGGAAGGGTCTGGGCGCTCTCGAGTGAGGCCAATACGCCGAAGGCGGTCCGGCAAAGAGGCGCGTCGCCCTGCTTCATGGCGGCCAGGGTGGCCTGGCGGACCACGTCGAGACCGGCGGCGGACATGACCACGTCCGAGGCCAGCAGCGCGTTGTTCAGCGCGGCCAGGGCGGGGCTGCTGTTGCCGGCCAGGATCTCCTGGGCCACGGCGGTCCGCTCGGTCATGTAGTCCAGCACCACTTCGACCTGGGCGGGCTTGAAGGCCGGGTTGACCGCCAGAGCCCTGTAGGCGGTCTGCCGGGCCATCTCCACGGGGTAGACCAGGGGGAGGACCTTGCGGTAGGCCAGTTTCCCGTTCTTCCAGGACCAGATCAGGTCGCCCTGCTCGAAGGTCCCGATGATGTTGGCGTCCTCGTTGCGCATCCGCTGGGCCTGGTCCACGTAGAGGCTCTCCGCCGGGGCCTTGGGGTTGCCCAGCTTGGCCAGGTCGGCCTGGGCGATCTTCTTCACCAGGGCGTCCTTGTCCCGGGCGGCCAGGACCTTGATGGCCGGGATGGCCCGCTTGTCCTCGAGACGCCTGAGAACGATGAGGATGTTCCTGCGAAGGGTGACGTTGTCACTTTTCAAGGCCGCCAGCAGGGGGAAGGTGACGGCGGGGCCGATCTCCACCAGGGCCTGCTGGGCGTAGATCTGGCCGTCTTCGTTGTCCGGATCGCCCAGGGGCTCCAGGAGGGCGGGCACGGCGTATTCGCCGTGTTCCTGGGCGAGCTTGAGGCAGGCCTCCCTCCTGGTGGGGAAGTCTTCCGAAAGGGCCTTGGCCACCAGGGCCTTGATGGCGGCCGGATCGGCCATCCGCCGTTTCCGTTCCACCGTGGCCTTGGCGATCAAGGCCTTGGCCACCTTCTCGAATTCTCCCCTCTTGAGAAGCATCCGGGCCCAGACGCTTTCTTCCGTCCGCCTCCAGAGGTTGTAGACCACGTCGTTGGTGGGGTCCTGGGCGAGGACGGCCTTGAATTTCTCCAAGGCTTCCTTGTCCCGGCCCTGCCGCAGCAAGCGGACGCCTTCCCTGAAAAGGCTCTGCACCTGGTCCTGGGCGGCCAAGGCCCCGGCCGACAACCCAAAGATCAGGGCGGAAGCGATCAAGCTCCGACCAAAACCGATTCCCATTGCTCTCTGCCTCCGTATGACGGACGTTCCTGCGAGTGAGAAGATGCCTCTCTACGTGACAACAGGTCAAAAACACTCCCGCCGGGTCCACGGGCCCGGACGGGCGAACCATCCTCGTTGTGCCAGGCCAGGGCGGTCGTTACAGAAAACCCCAAACTACCCGTTCCCTTTCTCCTGTCAAGGATTCACAGGAGGGGGGTTTTCCGAGCGGGCCGTGACCGGGCGAGTCAAGTCGGAAAAAGGATACCCCAATCCCACACGAAGGGGAGATCCAAGGGGAGGGAAGGCCTTTTCCGGGGGCGAAGAAGGCCGGCAGGTGTCACAAAAAGACCCGGGAG
>CAYQBW010000012.1:7732-14438 GCA_964415725.1 uncultured Planctomycetia bacterium | reverse complement strand
GCCACGGTGACTCCCGAGGGACCTCCCCCCACGACGGCGACCTTCTTCCCCTCCCCCACCTTTTTCACCTCGGGGTGAAGGGCTTTTGCGAAGTCGTCGAATTGCTCCGTGGCGAAACGTTTCAGCCAGCGGATGGCCAGCGGCTCGCCCTGGATCCCCACGGAGCAGACCCCTTCGCACCGGCGGGTGCAGACCTTGCCGCACATCTCCGGCATGGGGTTGTTGTCGTAGATGAGGTTCAGGGCCTTCTCGAAATCCCCGTCCCGGATGGCGCCGATGTAATCGGGAATGTGCATGTGGGCCGGGCAGGCCGCCACGCACAGCCCGCAGGAGACGCACCGGGAGGCTTCCCTGCGGGCTTCCTCAACGGAGTAACCGAGCACCACTTCCGCCCAGGTCTTGATCCGCTCCTTGGGATCGAGCATGGGCATGGGGACCCGGTCCTTGACGATGAGGGAGAAGCCTTCCTCCTGGCGCCAGCCTTTCTCCGAGCCGTCCCAGGGCTTGGCGTCCACCCCGGGCGTGTAACGGCACTTCTCCGGGTCTTTCTCCACCCAGATGTATTCGTTGGACATCCCCAGGGAGCCCGTGGTGCAGACGTCCACGCAAAGGGCGCACCAGCAACAGCGGCCGTAGTCGATCTTGGGCCTGAGCCCCGAGTCGCCCTTGACCGGGTCCTTCACGGGGACCATGTCGATGGCGGCGTTCTGGCAGATGTCGGCGCAGGTCCCGCAGCCCACGCACTTCTCCACGTCATTGATGTGCCATCCCCGGTAGCGGTCCGCGCCGGGCCGCATGGTGTCCTTCATGGGGATGGTGTAGGGCTTGGAGAAGGCCTGGACCCAGGCGTTGAAAGGCTGAAGAACGTGCTTGAGGCTCATGCTCTCACCTCTCGATTTCCGGAGGGCAGACCTGGAGGGACACCATCAGAGGCGCCAGGTCGGCGATATTGGTTCCGGGGATCAGGCGCTCCAGGAGGGAGACTCCGTGGACGTAGGAGGGGCCCCGGACGTGCACCCTTCTCACCTTCTTCGAACCGTCGGTCACCACGTAGTAGCCCATCTCGCCCCGGCTCGCTTCGGCCCGGACGTAGGTCTGGCCCACGGGGATGGTCCATTCCAGCATGTTGGGAAGCTCGGCGCAGTAGGGGCCGTCTTTGGGCATCCGAGCCAGGATCTGGCGGATCAGGTCGATGGACTGCTGGATCTCGCGGCGGCGCACCATGGCCCGGGCGAAGATGTCCGACCCCTCCTCGGTGACCACGTCGAAGTCCAGTTCCTCGTATTTTTCGTAGGGTTCGTCCTTGCGGACGTCCTTGGGGATTCCCATGGCCCGGATCACCGGGCCGGAGATCCCCATCTCGAAGGCCCACTCCCTGGGGACCACGCCCACGCCCATGGCGCGCTTGCGGAACACGGCGGAGCCGAAGATCACGTCGTCGATGAGCGGGAGCTTGGACTCGATGGTCTTCAGGGTCTGCTCCATGCGCTCCGCGAAGCCCTCGGGCAGGTCGCGGCGCACCCCGCCGTAGACGATGTACATGTGGTAGATCCGCCCGCCCGTAAGTTCCTCGAACCGGTCCAGGACGAGGTCCCTCAAGGCCATCATCCACTGGGGCGCCGGCCCGAGGCCCATGGAGCCGGCGTGGCCGCCGAGCACCATGAGCATGGCCCCGAGCCTGGACATCTCCAGCACCAGCGTCCGGATCCAGCGGGCCTTCTCCGGCACCTCCCGGTCCAGGCCGGAGAGTTCCTCCAGGGCGGAGGCCAGGAGCCACTCGTTGGTGTCCGGCTCGGGCACGCAGATCCGGCAGACGATGGGGAAGGACTGGATGTAGAGCCTTCTCTCCATGAGCTTCTCGAAGGCCCGGTGGAGGTAGCCCACGTGGGTGATCCCCCGGGTCAGGGTGTCGCCGTCCAGCCAGGTCTGGACGGACATGTTGCCCGTGATACCCGGGTGCTGGGGGCCGAACCAGATCTGGACTTCCTTGGATCTCTCCTTGGTTTCAGTCATGGAGATACCCCTTCTCGCCGAATTTCTCGCCGATATAGGTCCTGGTGTCGATATGCTTCCTTCCCTCCCTGCCGGGGATGTGCTTCTCCACGAAGGCCACGGTGTCGAAGTCCCGCCGCATGGGAGGGATCTCCTTCCAGCCCTCCAGGATGAAGGGGATCCCCTGGCGGGGGGAGCCGGGGAAGGAGATGCCGAACATCTCGTTGATTTCCTGCTCGTAGGTGACCGCCTGGGGCCACAGGCCGCTCACCGTCTCGGCCACGGGGTTCTCCCGGTCGATCCGGGCGCAGATCATGATACGTTTTTCCGTTTCCGGGTTTCCCAGAAGCCAGGTGAGCTGAAACTCGCCCTGTTCGATCCAGTCCACCGCCGAGAGGTGGACCAGGGTGACGTATCCCCTGTGCTCCTTGAGCCAGGTGAGCAGGGGCGTCGCCTTGGCGGGCTCGATCCCCACCTGGGCGAGCTTGGGCCTCTGGATCCTCTCCCAGATCGGCCCGAAGCGTTCCTCGATCTCTTTCAGTATCTCTTTCATCGGGCCCTCACCAGTTGTATTCCGGAAGATCCCAGTCGGTGATGATCTTCTTCTGGTTTTCCTTGTACCAGTCCAGGTTCTCCAGGTAGTGGCGCCAGCCGTCGGCCTCGCCCTTCTTGATGCGCCGCATCAATTCCTGGAAGCCCGCGATCAGGGCCTCGGGCCTGGGCATGCAGCCGTTGATGTACACGTCCACGGGAAGGTAGAGGTCCAGGCGGTTGATGGTGTTGTAGGAGTCCCAGTACATCCCGCCGTTGATGGTGCACGAGCCCAGGGCCACGATCCACTTGGGGGAGGGCATCTGCTCGTAGGAGCGAATGACCCGCTTGAGGCTCTTGACGGCCAGGTAGCCCGAGACGATGAGCACGTTGGACTGGCGCGGCGTGGGGCGCATGGCGATCCCGAGCCGCTCCATGTCGAACCGCGCCGTGGCCAGGGGCCGCAGCTCGATGGCCCCGCAGCCCGTGCCGTAGGCCATCACCCAGAGCGAATTCGCGCGGAACCAGTTCTTGATCCTGGCCAGGGCCTCCTTGTAGGAGGGAGCCTGGGGCCTCTTCTCCTCGCCGAGGAAGCATCCCTCGCCCACGGGGGCGTGGGAGTGCGCCCCTGGAGGAGGACCGAGGGGAGGCTCGGGTTTCACGATCTTGTTGTCCACGGATAACCTCCTAGAAAAGCATCACGGCGAGCACGGCGGCCACGCCGGCGGCCGTGGGCCAGCCGAGGAAAAACCGGACGGCCTGTTCCGTCCGGAACCTGGGGAAGACGGCTCCCACGAAGATGGACCAGAAATAGACGAGAAAGACCTTGACGATCGCCGCGAGGATCGTCGTGGCGCCGCCCAGAAAGAGGTCCATGTAGAGGACGCACTTGGCCACGGCGAAGATGGCCCGGCCCGACATCATGACCGACATGAAGGCCGAGTTGTACTCCGTGGGCGGGCCGATGGGGATCTCCTGGGGAGCCAGGACGATGTCGAAGGGGGAATACATGTTCATGCCCAGGAAGGCAAGGAAGGCCGCCACGGCCGCCAGGGGGTTGGTGAAGAGGAACCAGTGCCCGATCCCCCCCTGCTGGGCGGCGACGATCTGGTGGACCGAAAAAGATCCCGTCTGGGCCACGACGGCCACCACGGCCAGGGAGAAGGGTAGTTCGTAGGCCGTCATCTGGGAGAGGCCGCGGGTGACGGCCACTACCGAGTGGGGATGCCCCCCGTCGGCGGCGCCCAGCGCCATGCCGAGGCAACCGAAGAACATGAAATACATGACCATCAGCAGGTCCCCGTTGAAGGAGAAGTTGTCGAAACGGGGATCGCCGAAGACCACCGGGATGAGAAGGAAGAGTCCGATGGCCCCCGCCGCCCGGAAGACCGGGCCCAGGTAGAACATGTATCCGTGCCAGGTGGCGGTCCGCTGGAAGAGGACCTTGAAGAGGTCCAGGTAGGGCTGGTATACGGGCGGCCCGATCCTCCCCTGGATCCTGGCCATGACCTTGCGGATGATTCCGCCGATCACCAGCCCGTAGGCGATGGCTCCCACCACGGAGACGACCACCCAGAAGAGCTTGGGAAGGAGACTCAATTCGGAGGGGCTCATTTGGCTTTACCTCCCGGAAGGATCCCGGGCCGGGGGGCCAGGACGCCCACCTGGGCGGGTCGGGCCTTCCGTGGAACGGGGACGATGTAACCCGTCTTGCCGGCCGGGGCCTTGGACGAGGACGAGGCCGGGGCGGGGAAGACGAAGAGGACCAGGAAGAGGACCACGCCAAGGGCGTAGAGGATGTAGGTCTGCCCGTCGCCGGTGTAGAGCCTCCGGCCCGCCTCTGCCAGGGAGAGGACGCTCTCGGAAAAGCCTTTCCAGAAGGCCTTGACCCTGGGAAGGAGGACGGGGGCGTAGGCCCTCTCGAAGGGCCGGAAGAAATTCTGCGCGTATTGGATCTCCTCCGGGGGCGGGGGCACCTCGCCCGAGTAGACGATGTCGAGTTGTTTCACCTTGGTGGTGTGTCTGGGGAGGAAGAAAATGATTCCGGCCAGGATGATCACCGCCAGAATCACCACCATGGACATGATCCCGAAGGAGTGGAAGTAGCCGAGATCGGTGGCCAGCACCGTGGCGGTGGCCGTGGTGAAGGCGGCCTTTCCGAAGAAGGCCTTTACGGCCTCCTGGATGGGGCCGAGGACCGTGCCGGGGGCCACGGAGAGAAGCATGATTCCGGCGATCAGGATCCACTGGGAGAGGACGACGGCCTTGGGGGCCTCCCGGATTTCCCGGTGTTCGCGCTTGAGTTGGCCCAGGAAGATGGAGTGGATGAGCTTGAAGAGGTAGGGGAAGGCCAGAATCGAGGCGAACATGGCGAGGGCCGTGAGGAGATACCATCCCTTTTGGATCCCCGCCTGGTAGAGGAGCCATTTGCCGGCGAATCCCGAAAGCGGCGGGACGCCGGAGAGGGCGATGATTCCGATCAGGACGGCGAAGAAGGAGAAGGGCATCCTGGTGATGAGCCCTCCCAGGTCGCTGAGGCTCCTGGTTCCGGTCCGGTAGATCACCCCGGCGATGGTGACGAAGAGGAGCCCCTTGAAGAGAAGGTGGTTGAGGCTGTGGTAGAGGGCGGCCGTCCACCCGAGGGAACTCATCATGGCGAAGCCCAGGACGATGTAGCCCACCTGGCCCAGCGAAGAGTAGGCCAGGAGTTTCTTCATGTCGTCCTGGAAGATGGCCAGCAGGGTCATGCCGAAGGCCGTGAGTCCGCCGATCCAGCCCAGCACCCAGGCCGGGTCCAGGTTGCCGAGTGTGGTGGCCACCCCGGGAAGGGCGATTTTCGCCGCCACGGCGAGAAAGGCGAAGACGGGGATCTTGGAGATGACGCCCGAGAGGAAGGGCGTGAAGACGTCGGGGGCCTCGGAGTAGGCCTCGGGGGCCCAGATGTGGGCGCCCCAGGAGCCCACCTTCACGGCCAGGCCGGCGGCCAGGAGGATCCACGCCCAGAGAGCCGTATTTCCCTCGAGGGCGCCCAGGCCGGAAATCGAGGCCGCTCCCCCGGAGACGGCGAGCATCAACCCGCCGAGGACCAGGAACCCGGCGGCGCCGGAGAAGAGAATGTAGAGGTAGGACGCGGCCGGTCCCTTCCTGCCCTGGCGGACCAGGAAGTAGGAGGTCCAGGTCATCAGCTCCCAGCCGGCGAAGAAGCCCAGGAGGGAGTCGGTCTTCAGGACGATGAGGAGGGAGCCCGCCAGGAGGAGGAAGAGGCCGTGGTAGTTGCGGTGGAGGGCGGGGATCCCGAGCCGGGCCAGGGAGAAGACCAGGGCGCCGATCACGACCAGGCTCGTGAAGAACCCGCTGACCGTATGGAGCGCCAGGGCGCCCGAGGAGTAGAGGAGGACCGAGCCCAGGAGCACCGCCAGGAAGGAGAGACCCGCCTGGACCCTCTCGGGAAGGAAGGCCAGGGCCAGGAGGATGCCGCCGGCCCACATCCAGAGCCAGGCCTGGGAGGGCACGCCCAGGGCGGGGCCGTAGAGGGCGCGGATCCCCAGGACGAGGCCGATGGCCGTGAAGATGGCGGGCGGCGCGGAGAGGGAGAAGGGCGCGACCTCGGTCCGGGCCGGTTCGACGCCGCGGGCCGACTCCTTGAGCCAGCGGAAGTAGTAGACGAACTCCAGGAGGGACCCCAGAAGGAGGGGAAGGATCCACCAGGCGTAGGGGCTCCGGGCCATCCCGGCCAGGGCGTACCACTTGCCCCAGAACCCGGGGAAGGGCGGAAGCCCCGCGATGGCGAGCACGGAGGCGCCGAAGAGGATCCGCAGGAGGGGATTGTTGGCGAAGGCGCCCCTCCAGCCGCCGATCTCCTCTTCCTCGTGGATGCCCGTGAACCAGAGCAGGGAGGCCTTGGCCAGGGTGTGGTTGAGAAGGAGCAGGCCCAGGGCGGCCAGGGTCACCACGTGGTTGCGGAGCAGGGGAAGCATGAAGACCAGCAGGCCCACCTGGGCGGAGGAGGAGTAGCCCAGCATGCGGCGGACCTTCTTTTGCCTCGTGGCGAAGAGGTTGCCCAGCACGAAGGTGGCCATCCCGGAGGTCATGATCACCCCTTCCCAGGCGGCGCCGCCGAAAAGAGGGAGGATCTTCCAGAAGGCGAAGAGCACGGCGTTCAGGGTGGTTCCCACGATGAGGG
>CAYQBW010000012.1:0-7722 GCA_964415725.1 uncultured Planctomycetia bacterium | reverse complement strand
GCGGCTGTGTATCCTGAGGACGCGAGGGTATTCGCCATCACCCCCGGCTCCACCCCCTCGTAGAGGTCGATGGCCGGCCCGTTGAGGGGGAAGCCCTTGAGCTCGATCACCATGCACACGAACAGGAAGACCAGGGCGGCCGCGGCTCCACCGGTGAAAAGGGCCGGGAGCTTGGCGGCCATGTCCGCCATGTTGAGGGTCCCCGTGGTCTTGTAGAGGAAGGCGATCCCGAGAAGCAGCAGCACCGAGGCGATCCCGCCGAGGATCATGTACTTGAAGCCCGCCTCCAGGGCCTTCTTCTCCTTGCCCAGGAGCACGATGGAGAAAGTGGAGATGGAGGTGATCTCCAGGAAGACGAACATGTTGAAGATGTCGCGGGTAAGCGTCAGTCCCGCCGTGCCCGCCAGCAGGAGGACCTGGAGCACGATGGAGCGGATACTGGGCTTCTCTTCTCTCGGGACCAGGTAGAGGGCGGCGCAGATTCCGGTGATTCCCGCCAGCGAGAGGATCACCGCCTCGGCGAGCCCCATGTGGAGATTGATTCCGATGGGCGGGGGCCAGCTGGCGGTGATGATGTCCTTGGCCGCCACAGTTCCCTTGTGGAGGGCCAGGGCCCAGGAGGCGGCGACGCCCGTGTAGAAGACCAGGGTCAGGAAGTGGACCCACCGGGAGGCGGCCCTGCCCAGGCGGTCCACCAGGGGAAGGAGAAAGGCGATCCCGAGAGGGACGGCGATGAGCAAGATGGGGTTTACCACTTCAGCCTCCCGAATTCCCGGATGTCCAGGGTCTTCTTCTGGGCGTAGAGCCTGATGACGTAGGAGAGCATGAGGGCCGTTGTGCCGAGGCCGATGACGATGGCCGTGAGCACCAGGGCCTGGGGGACCGGGTCCACAACGGCGGCGGCGTTGACCGTCTCCTTGGCCCGGTCGGCGAAGAAGGCCGCCTTGTCCACGATGGGGGCTTCCCGGCCGGGGGTATAGCCGATCCCGATGAGGAGGAGGTTGACCCCCGTCTCCACGATGTCCAGGGCGAGGACCATCTTGAGGATGTTCCTCTTGAGCAGGACGCCGCCGAGCCCGACCAGGACCAGGGCCAGGGCGGTTCCGATGTAGACCAGGGTGATGTCCATCAGTGTCCTCCTCCTTCCGCGGCGGGCTCGGGGTCGCGGATCATGATGTCCAGGAGGGTCGAAAGCTCGGCCCCCACCTTGAGGCCGATCAGGATATAGATGATGGGGATCACGCCGGCGGAGAAGAGCCGGTTCCACGTCCCCAGCGGAAGGACGCCCTTGTTGGCCAGGAAGGATCCGGCCACCACCAGGCCCACCAGGCCCACCAGGGCGTATCCGAAGCCCGAGAGGGACTCCAGCCAGGCCAGCAGGTCATGGGAGAGTTCCCGGTCTCTCCTGGCCAGGATCAGGAGGAGGACCCCCGAGGCGATGACCGATCCGCCCTGGAAGCCTCCCCCCGGCGTCAGGTGGCCGTGGACGAAGATATACGCCCCGAGCAGAAGGATGGACCCGAAGAGCAGGTTGGCGCCGGTGTTCAGGATGGGGCTCGCCGGCACGGGGGTATACTTGGGGGTCCCTTCCCGGCGGCGGAGGATGAAGCCCACCCCCATGACCGAGAGGAAGAGCACCGTCACCTCCCCCAGGGTGTCCAGGCCGCGGTAGTTGACCACGATGGAGGTCACCAGGTTGGAGCCCCGGTTGTCGGCGATACCGTGGGTGGCGTAATAGTTTCCCACGGCGCCGTTTCCCGGCTTGGAGGCCAGGGGAGCCAGGCCGGCGAAGAGAAAGGCCAGGACCAGGAGGGCGAGGACCGCGAGAACCTGTTTCATCTTTCCTCCTCCTCGGTGCGGCGGATGGCGATGAGAAAGATGACCGTCGAGAGGGCGGCGCCGATGGCCGCTTCCGTCATGGCCACGTCGGGGGCCTTCATCCTCACGAAGAGGTAGGAGACGATCAGCGAGACCACCCCGGCCAGGATGGCCGCGGCCACGAGCTTGCGGGTGACCATGGCCGCCACGGCGCAGATCACGGTGAGAACGCAGAGAAATACGTCCAGGTAGATCATGACTCCACCGCCTCCCCCCCTTCCGGGGAAAGCTCCTCCGCCAGGGCGTCCGAGACGGATCCCTCCGTCAGGGGGACGCCCGCGCCGTGGGCCGCCCGGGCCAGGGCGTGGGAGGAAAGAGGATTGGTGACCAGCACGAAGAGGGCGATCACCCCGATCTTCAAGGCCCAGGAGGGGTGGTAGAGGGCCAGTCCCGCCAGGGTCAGGATGTTGCCCAGGGTGGTCGCCTTGGTGCCGGCCTGCATCCGGTTGTAGAGGTCGGGCATCCGCACGATCCCCAGGGCTCCGAGGAAGAGGAAGAGGGCCCCAAGAAGGGTGAGGAGGGCGCCGGCGAGATGGTGGGCCGCCATGTCACACCCCCTTCTCGAAGTAACGGGCCAGGGAGACCACGCCCAAAAAGGAGAGGAGGCCGTAGACCAGGGCCACGTCCAGGTAGATGGCTCTCCCCGTCATGACCGCCGCTCCCACCAGCAAGGGGATCGTGATCAAGGTGAGCACGTCCAGGGCCACGGCCCGGCTGGGCGGACAGGGCCCCTTGAGGAGGCGGTAGCTCGCCAGCAAGACCCCGATCCCCGCCAGGACCAGGGCAAGTTCCAGGATCACGTCAGCCACAGATCACCTCCAAGTATTTCTCGAAGCCCGCGGCGATCTTTTCCGTCGCGGCCTGCACGTCCTTGGTCTCCACGTCGATCCAGTGGATGTAGAAGTCGTCGCCCCGCACATCCACGGTCAGCGTGCCGGGGGTGAGAGTGATGGAATTGGCCAGGATCATCTTCCCCAGCGGGCTCTTGAGCCGGGTCTTGATCTTTACGATGCCCGGGTTGATGGGAAGGCTCGGCGAGACCACCCGGCGGGCCACGTCCAGGTTGGAGCGGACGATGGCGAAGAAGAGGTAGAAGACATAAACAATGGAATAAAAGATCCTCTTGGGGGCCAGGAGGCAGTGGACGGGCGTGGTGAAGGGCTCTCCCTTGGAGAGGAAGGCCACGAAGAAGGCCACCACCGCGCCGGCGATCATCTCCTGGGGGTCGAAGCTCTGGACCAGGACGAGCCAGAGCGCCCAGTAGAAGAGGGTTGCGATGGAGATCGAGCGCCATCGACGATCCATGTCAGGACTCCTTTGCCTCGAAGACGGACCGGGTCTTGAACTGGGGAAGTTCCGCCGAGAGCCCCTGGAGGAACTCCATGGTCTTCTTCACCGCCGGGTGGGCGATCCGGTAGTAGACCCGGCTTCCTTCCCGCTGTTTCGCGATGAACCCGGCCAGGAGGAGGTTCTTGAGCTGCTGGGAGACGGTGGACTGCTTCTCCTTGGTGGCCTCCACCAGCTCGGTGACGCAAGCGGACCCTCCCGCCAGGCGGCAGAGGATCTTGAGGCGCACAGGGTTGGCGAAGTGCGCCATGAAGTCCCGCATCACGTAGCAGTTGAGTCCGATCTCCACAGGTTGGCTCCAGGGCCGAGGTATCACGAAATCATGATTATGTGGAAATCCCTGGAGACAGGGGGAATTTCATTCCCCCCCGAGAAAAAAAGGCCTCCCGTTGCCATGTCTTTTTCCGGGCCGTCCCAGGATCCCCGGGACCTCGAAAGAAGGGGGGAAGGTGATGTGCGTGGGGCCTTCAAAAAATAATGAATACTGTAGAGCCTCGGGCGAAAGCCCGGAAAGCGGACCTGCCTGGCTTTCCAAACCGAAGGAGGTGGCCATGTCGTTCTCGAAGGGAGTTCTTTTTTCCGCGGTTCTACTTTTGGCGGTGTCCCCCGCCCTTCCGGGCCAGGAGACTCCCACCCGGGCCCCGGCGGAGGCGCTGGACCTTCTTCCCGGCTCCTGCTGGTTCGCGGCGCGGGTTCCCAATCCGGAAAGGATCGGAAAACTCCTCCAGGATCACCCTTTCTACAGGCTCTACGCCCGGGGAGAGCGGGGGAAGCTCCTGGACCGGGTCCTCCAGGTCCGGGTCGAGAAGGCCCGGAAGGAAATGGAGGCGAAGTTCCCGGTAAGCCTTGAGGACAAGGGGCGGATAGGGAAAGTCATGGGCAAGGGGCTGGACCTGATCTTTAGGGCCCTTGGGGCCCGGGCCGTCTGGATCGCCGCCTCCAGGTTCGGGATGTCCCTGCCCAGGTTCAGGAACCCCGGCCGTTCCGCCGTTGGGAAGAACTTCCTGGCGATGTTCGCCTTCCAGCCGGGATTCCTGGCGGTCCTGGAATTCCCCGAGGGAAGGGAGGTCCTGGCGGAGAAGGCCCGCAAGGACCTGGAAGGCTACTTACTGGAGGCCGGATCCCTGGCGGCGGGAAAGGGCGGGGAGAAAGGCCGCGTAAAGACCGGGTTTCGCCCCCTTCCCTTCCATGGAAGGTCCTTCGACGTCTTTTTCCTTTCCGCCAGTTTTTTCGATGTGGACCTCTTCTTCATCGGGAGGTTCGGACGTTTCCTGGTTGTGAGCCCTCTCACCCCCTGGCCGCTTCTGGAGGCGGCCCGGGCCTTTTCGGGAAAAGAACCTTCCCTGGCCGGCCAGGACCGGGCGGATGTCTTCCGCAAGACCCCCTTGGACCGGGTGGTCTTCGTCCTCGACCCCGGCCTTCTCCCGTGGAGGTTGGTTCCCGAGCCTTTGCCCCTGGCCTGGGGCGAGCTGGGTCTTCCCGAGGTCCGGTGGATCCAGGGCGAGTGGGACCCCGCCACGGGGAAGACCTCCTACCTGGCCCGGACGGAGAAGGCCCCGGGGGGAGTCCTGGGCGACCTTGCGAAAGGATTCGACCCGGACGACCTGGCCCGGCTCCTGCCGGCGGATACGGCCGCCTTCGGGGTCGCCCCCTTCCATTGGCGGGGATTTACGGCCCGGCTGAAGGAGCTTCTCGGGGCAGTTTCCCCGCGGGGGATGTTCTTGGGGAGGATCCCCACGAAGGAACTGGTCCAGGGCTTTTCGGGGGAATCCCTTCTCGTCTCCCCTCTCCCCATGCTGGGGGGGACCAGGGCGATCGGGTTCGCCCTCCGTTTCAACAAGGCCCTGCCCTTCCCGGATTTCGTGATGGCCCTGCGCCTGGCCAAGGGCTTCCGGAAGCGGGCCCAGTCCATGGTGGAAGAGCAGGTCCACAAGAAGCGGGGCGTCCGGGCCCGGGATTGGAAGGGTCTCCGGATCTACCAGGGGCCCTGGCTTTGGCGGTCCACCTTCGTCTTCAAGGGGGACTGGGTCCTGGTGGTCCCCAAGCGGGGGATGATTCGGGCCTTCCTCCCGGCACTCGCCGGAGTAGCGCCTTCTCTGGCGGACCAGGATTCCTACAAGGCCTTTCGGGGCGCCCTGCCCAAGGACCCTTGCCTGGGCTTTTTCTACGTGGACGGGCCCAAGACGCTGGGGGTGGGAGAGAGCGTTCTTCGTTTCTTCCTGCCAGCCCTCTCCGCCCGGGCGGGGCTTCCGGACCTGGCGGGTTTACTTCACAGCGAAAATGAGCTGGAATCCGTCCTCTCCTCTTACGGGGGCGGCGTCTTCCTGGAAGGGAAGGGAGTCTCGCTTCGCTCGGACTTCCCTTTTTCACCCCTGAATCTCTGGGGCCTTGGAAACGCCCTCGGCTTGGGCATGGTGAAGGACCTCTTCCGGAAGTTCGGGGAAGGGCGCTGACCCCCCGCTCTCCCTTCCGGGAGGGAGCCGCCGCTGCAAGGGGCCGGGACTCCTCCATGTTTCACGTGCGGGCAGGTCCTACCAGGGAAATGGCGGGAGGGACCTGGAGGCTGGGGTGAATAATGTGGACCCCTTTTCGTAACCAGCAGGTTCCGGGAAGGGGCGGGGCCCCCGCCGCCCTCCCAAGATTCTTGGAGGTAACCATGGCGCTCTTGAAAGGGACTTTTCTCTTCGCGGCCTTCTTTTCGATCGGATTGCTTTCTCTTCCCGCACAGGAAACGGGAACCCGGGCCCCGGCCCGGGCGGTGGACCTCATTCCCGCCTCTTCCAGGCTTGTGGCCCGAACTCCTTTTCCCACCAGGACCTGGGAACTCATGAAGACCCACCCCTTGTGGAAGCTCTATGGCCAGGGGGAGAGGGGGCGGATCCTGGAGGAGACGATCCAATCCCTGGGAGAGAGGTTCAAAAACCTAGTGGAAGAAAATGTGGGCCCCCAGCTCCTGGACGAGGCGGGGGGGTTCCTCAAAAAGATGGGGGCGGCTTTTTCCGGGGAACGCCGGCCCAGGCGCCTCTGGTGGGCCTTCACTCCCTTCGGCCTGGGCGGAGGAGGAGGGAGGATCGCCCGGAGACCCAGGCGGGTGACGATCAACTACAACCCGGGGGCCCTCCTTCTCCTGGAATACCCGGAAGGCAAGGAAGGGAACGCCGGGCAGGCCCTGGTGGCTCTGAAAGAGACCCTTCTGGAGGGAAAGGGAATGCCCTGGAAGTTCCAGGCCCGGGAGGTCGCCTTCCACGGGCGGAAGTTCCAGGCCTTTCGTCTCCAGGTCGGGCGCAGGGGCGGAGAGGTCTTTTTTGTGGGAAGGTTCGGCCGGTTCCTGGCGGTGAGCTTCCTCAACCCCTGGCCCCTCTTCGAGGTGGAGAACGTCTCCCGCGGGGCCGCGCCATCCCTGGCGGAAAAGCCCTGGGCCGGCGTCCTGGAGGGAGCCCCGGCGGACCGGGTGGTCCTGGTTTTGGACCCGAGCTTCGTCCCCTGGTGGTGGATTCCCGAACCTTTGCCCCTGGCCCGGACGGAGTTGGGACTCCCCCAGGTGGAGTGGCTCCAACTGGAGTGGGATCCCGCCACGGGGAAGACGGACCTCCTGGCCCGGACGGAGAAACCTGTCGGGGGCTACCTGGCCTCCCTGGCCCGGAGCCTGGACCCGGACGAGTTCGCCCGGTTCCTTCCCGGCGATACGGCGGCCTTCGCCGTGGTTCCCTTCGACTGGCCCGGCCTGGCCGCTCCGTTGAAGCCTCTCCTGGAACAGGCCGCCCGCCAGGGCTTGATCCCTTCCGACATCCCCATGGAGAAGCTGGTCACCGGGTTTGCCGAGGACTCCCTGGCCGTCTCCCCCATGCCGGTCCTTTCCGGTGCCAGGGGCATCGGATTCGCCCTCCGGTTCAACAGGGGGATTCCCGTCCCCGACGTGATGATGGCCGTCCGAATGACGCCGGAATTCCTGGAGAGGGCCCGGGCCTTCGTGGAGGACCAGGTCAAACGCCGCCCCAGCGTAAAGGCCTACACGATCAAGGGGCTTCGGGTCTACCGGGGGCCCTGGCTCGGGGGAATCACCTTTCTTTTCAAGGACAACTGGGCCTTCGTCTTCCCCAGGCCGGGCATGGCCCGGGGATTCCTGCCGGCCCTGGCCGGGAAGAAACCCTCCCTGGCCGCCGGTGATCGATACCAGGCTTTCCGGAAATCCATCCCTTCGAGTCCGGCCCTGGCCTTCTACTACGTGGACGGCCCTGGCCTTCTCAGGACCGGGGAGAGCCTGGCCCGGATCATTTTGCCCTTCGCCAACCTCATCCTGCGGGTTCCCAACCTGGAAGGGTTGTTGCACGGAGACGAGGAATTGAACGAGGCGGGCCTTGCCGGTTACGGAGGCGGGCTTTTCCTGGAGAAATCAGGCATCGCCTGGCGTTCCGATTTCCCCTTCTCCCCCTTGAATCTCATCGCCTTCGGGAAAGCCGGGTCCTGGGCCGTCCTCGGCTCAGCCCTCCTTCCGCC
>CAYQBW010000011.1:0-14688 GCA_964415725.1 uncultured Planctomycetia bacterium | reverse complement strand
GTCTGGACCCAGGTGTTCCGCTGGGGGAGAGATTTGCGGTTCTCTTTGTAGACCTCCTCCTCGTAGCGCAGGCAGCACAAAAGCCTGCCGCAACGGCCCGAGATCTTGTCCGGGTCCAGGGTCGTCTTCTGGGTCTTGGCCATCTTCATGTTCACCGGGGCCATCTTGCGGATCCAGTTACCGCAACAAAGGGGAAGGCCGCAATGGCCGCAGGTCCCCTTGAGGCGTGCCTCGTCCCGGACGCCGATCTGCTTCATCTCCACCCGGATCTTCAGGGCCCGGGCGAGATTGCGCACGAGCTGGCGGAAATCCACCCGCCCCTCGGCAAGGAAGTAGAAGATCGCCTTCTCCCGCCTGGGAAGGACCTCCACGCTGGTAAGCTTCATGGGAAGCCCCAGGGAACGGATCATGTCGAGCCCCACGTAGTAGGCGGAGCTGAACCGCCCGCTCTCCTCCCAGGGAGGCTCCACTTCGAAGGGACGGAGCTTCCTGTAGACCTCCCCCGAAACCTCCCGGTCCTCTTCGGGCCAGCCTCCCCGGGTGGGAAGAGGCTGGGTCCGGGGGGGGGAGATCACCAGGGCGGGCTCCACGCCCCGGGGAGTGCGGGCCTGGACCCAATCGCCCGGGGAAAGAGAGGCGTCCCTGGTCAGGAAGGTTCCCCTGTGCCGCATCCGGCCGAAGCGGAGACTCACGTAGTATTTCCCCTCGCCCGAGGTCTCCTCTCCTTCCTCCCTTTCCTTCCCCGGCCGCTCTTCCCTCTCTTCTCTCTCCAGGGAACGTCCCCGGTTCCGCCCCTCCTCACCGCTGGAAGGCTTTCCCTCCGGGTTCACGGCCGGGCCAGGTCCATCAGGAGGATCTCCAGGGTCAGGACCGGGTCCAGGTTCCACAGGATGTTCTGTTCCGCTTGAAAGCATCGATCCAGCCATTTCTCCATCCCCCTCGCGAGGCTGGGATCATAGGGACCCCCAGGCGGCCCCTCAAGCAGGGAGGCCCGGAACCTCCGGGCCCCCTCCTGCTGGAGGAGCCGGACCAGGAGGAGGGCCCTGCGTCTTTTCACCTGGGTGAGGGTCAATCCTTCCTCGGCGGGCGAGGCCGCCTGGGAAGCCAGGAGTTCCTGGACCATTTCCACAGGGTCCCACTCTCCGGGGGGCGTCGCGAGAAGTTCCCGGACCTTCTCCCGCAGGAAGCGCCCTTGGCCTTCCAGGAAGGCCAGGGCCGCTCCGGGGCTCCCCTCGGAAAACTCCACGGCCTGGTCCAGGTCCTCCTCGCTCCAGGTGCCCTTGTCCTGAAGGATCCGCCGGACCTCCTCCCCGGAAAGGGGGGAAAAACGGAGGATCTGGCAGCGGGAGAGCACCGTGGGAAGCAGCTCCACCGCCCGGGGCGTCACCAAAAGAAAGAGGGTCGACGGGGGGGGCTCCTCCAGGGTCTTCAAGAGGGCGTTCTGCCCTACTTCGCCAAGCAAGTGGGCCTCCTCGATGAGCGCCACCCGGCCTTGGCCCTCCCCGGGCTTCAGCCAGACCCGCTCGTTCATCTCCCGGACCTGGTCCACCGGGATGCTCCCCCGGGCCGAGCCTCCCGAGGGGCGAAGTTCCTGCCAGTCCGGGTGGCTCCCCAGGACGACCCGCCGGCAAGAGCGGCAGGTTCCGCAGGCCCCGCGGGGGGTCCGGTTGGGACAAAGGAAGGCCCGTCCCAGGTGGCGGGCGGCCAGGGCCTTGCCCACCCCCCAGGGGCCGGTGAGGCAAAGGGCGTGGTGGACCCTCCCGGCGAAAATGGCCCGCAGCTGTTCCGCCATGATCTTCTCATGCCCCACAAGGGGCGGGAGGAGGGCCCGGTCTTCCTCATCCCGCAGGGAGGACACGTTTCACCTCCTCCCAGAGGGCCCGGGCCACCTCCTCCGTGGAAAGGGAGGCGTCCACCACCACGGTCCCGGGCCGGGAACCGGCCCAATCCAGGAAGGCCCGGCGCACCTTTTCCAGGTATTCCCCGCCCCGTCCCTCCAGGCGGTCCCGGCCCCGGTCCAGCCGCGCCAGGGCCTCTTCCACGGGAAGGTCCAGGAGAAGGACCAGGTCCGGCTCCAGGCCGGGCGTGGTCCAACGGGCCAGCTCCTCCACCCTTTCGGTCCCGAGCCCAAGCCCGGCCCCCTGGTAGCAAATCGTGGACGGGTGAAACCGCTCGAGCACCACGTCCTCTCCTCTTTCCAGGGCCGGGAGAATCTCCCGGGAGACCAGTTCCCGGCGGCAGGCCATGAAAAGAAGGGCCTCCGTGGCCGGATCCAGGGAGCCCGTGGCCGGGTCCAGGAGAAGTTCCCGCACCTTTTCCCCCGGGGGGGTGGAGCCCGGTTCCCTCAAGGCCCGGACCTTCCTGCCCAGCCCCCGGAGGCGTTCCGCCAGGAGGGCGGCCTGGGTGGACTTTCCGCACCCGTCCACCCCCTCCAGGACCAGGAAGAGACCCCTCTCCTCCTTCAAACCAGGTCCTCCAGGAGCCTGTCCAGGGAGGGATCGAGTTTGCGGGCCCCGTCGATGCGCTTTCTCATGTAGGAGACGGTGGAGCGGGAACGGCCCCCGAGCCGTTCCGCCACGGCCCCCAGGGAAAAACCCCGTTCCAGGGCAACGTAGGCCGCCACCTGGCGCGCCAGGGAGACGTTGCGGGAGCGGCGCTGCGAAAAGAGGTCCTCCGGCGTGAGGCCGAAATGGACGGCCACCCGGCCAAGGATCCGGTCTAACGTATCCTCCCCGCCGGTCACCTTCTCCAGGAGCTCTTCCGCCTCCTCGGCCCGGGAAGGCCTGATCCCGCTCTGGCGCAATCCCAGCCAGGCATCCCGCAGGGGCCCGAAGCCGCGCTTGTGCCTCCGGGCGAGCTCCTGGAGCAGGAAGGGCGGCAGGAAGGGCGGCCCGGCCTCCTTCTCCAGGGCGAGAAGGGCTTCCAGGCGGGCCGATTCGCCGGGAACCTGGATCTCCACGGAAAACCCGGAGAGGAGGATGGAGACCAGGCTCCGGTCCACCCTCCGGATCTCCCTGGGGGCGTAGCGCCCGAGAAAGACCACCCGGGCCCCCCGGGAAAGAAGGACCTTGAGAAGATGGACCAGCTCGGCCTGGGCCGCGGGTTTCCCCCGGAAGCGGTGCACCTCGTCCACCACCAGGACCCGGGTCCCGAGAATCCGCTCCCGGAAGGAGGAGAGGCCCCCGGCCTTGCGGCGGGCGTGGGCCAGGTCCTCCATGAAGTCCAGGGCCTTGAAGTAGACCCCGCTCTCCTGGCCGGGCCCGAAAAGAAGGGACCGCACCAGGAAGGTCTTGCCCACGCCCTCCTTTCCCCAAAGGTAGAGGGGATTGAACCGGGGATCGGCCTTGGGGCCCATGCCCGCCTTCAGGGCCTTCCAGGCCAGCCGGTTCCCGGCGTGTTCCAGGAGGGGAGGAGGCGTCGCAACCTTTCCGGACGGCCCTGCCCCGGAACGGGCCCGGCCCAGGATCCGGACCTTCAGGGGAACCCCGAGAGCCTTGGAAACCAGGGCCTCCAACTCCCTGCCCAGGCGGGCCGCGCCCCGCTCGGCCAGGAACCGATCGGGGGCCCGCAGGAGGACTTCCCCTTTGCGGATGTCCTGGAGTTCCAGGGGCTCCACGAGATCCTGCCAGAGAGCCTCGCCCAGGGAGTCCTTGAGAGAGGCCGAGACCTTTCGCCAGACCTGGTCCAGAAGGGCATGGATGGTGGTTTCGCGGGGCGCCATGGATCTCGTCGCAACCTCCTGGAAGAAGGAAAGGCCCGATGAGGGAGGGGCTTAGTGAACCTAAGAAACCCTCTCTTGTCGACGATTCCTTTCTTCTTCTTTCTCAAAGAGTTGGGGATGACCCTCTTTTCCGGGGAAGAGCCCGCCCCCCGGCAAGAGCCCTACTTGCCCTTCTCCTTCAAGGCTTCCAGGATGCCCTTGGCCCTCCTGCCGCCCGGGCTGTCGGGGGCGGCCTTCCAGGCGCGCATGGCCTCTTCCCTGGCCTCTTCCTTCCGCCCCAGGTCCATCAGGAGAGCTGCCCGGGCCGCCCGGATCCTGGCCTGGAACCGGGCTTCCTCCCGGGGGGTGGGTTTCTTCCTTCCCTGGGGAGGGGCGTGGTCCAGTTCCGGTGGAACCTCCAGGGCCGCCTCCAGCATCTCCAGGGCCTTTTCCTTCTCCCCCAGGACCTGGAGGGCCTGGGCGTATTCTTCCAGGACCTTCCGGTCGAAAGGATCGATGTCCAGGGCCTCCCGCAAGTAGGAGGCCTCCCTCTCCCGGTCTCCTTCCTTTTTGTAATAGGCCGCCAGTTCCAGCCGGGGGGGACGGACGTCCCCGGCGATGGCGGTGAAACGTTTCAGTTCCGCCACGGCCCTCTTCTCCTGGCCCATCTGCTTGTAGAGCCTGGCCCGCCGGAGGAGGGGGGAGAGCCGGGGGTTCGTGCAGGTGGGCCAGCACCGGTGGGCCGCCTCCAGCTGGGCCAGGCCGTCGGCGGTGCGCCCCTTGGAAAGGTAGATCCTGGCCAGCTCCAGGCGGGCGAAGAAGTCGTCCGCTCCTTTCTGGAAGGCCTCCTCCAGGGAGGCCTCGGCCTTGGGGAGATTCCCCATGGCGAAGGCCAGGCGCCCTTCCAGGAGCTTGGCCCTCCCGTCGCCGGGGGAAAGGGCCAGGCACTTGGCGAGCTCCACCCCGGCGTCCACGGTGCGGCCTTGGAAGTAGGCCCCCCAACCAAGGTCCAAGTGGACCAGGAAATCCTTGGGGCGGGCCACGACCTGGGCCTGGAGCCGGGTCAGCAGGTCCGGCCCCGGCCTGGGGCGGATCTTCAGGTTCTTCACCCGCCGGGCCAGCCAGGCGCGGAAGCGGCGGTCGAACTGGGATGGGGTCCAGCCCAGGCCTTCCTTGAGAACCCCTCGGGTGGTGAGGCCCTGGCCGTAGAGGCGGCACATCCGAACGATCGTGGGGATGCCTTTTCCCCGGACCAGCATCTTCACCGAAAGCCCGGCCAGGTAATAGGCGAAGAGCACCCGCCTTCCCCGGAACCATGTGTTGAACCGCTCCACCCGGGGGAGGTCCCCGTTGTAGAGGGCGTCCACCAGGTCCCTCTCCATGTGGCGGGCGTCGGCCGGGTTGCACACCGTCTCCTCGTAGACCGAGATCCCCTCGGTGAACCACCGGGGAATCCGCTGGTGCGAAAGCCCTAGGGTCACGGTATGGGCGAACTCGTGCCAGGCCGTGGCGGCCCAGGAGAACTTGTCCCTGAGCTCCGGGGCCGAGGGGGAGACGGAAGTGATCAACCCCCCGAAGCAGGCCCCCAGGGCGCCGAAGCCGGTGAAGTTCACCGTCCGGACGGAAAAATCCCCGAAACTGTGGAAGACCTCCACCCGGATAGGGCCCTTGGGGACGTAGCCGTACCGGGCCCGGAAGGAGGCCCGGGCCCTCTCGTAGAGGGCGGGCAGGAAATGGAGGAGCACCGGGGCCTCGGAGGGATGCATCCAGAAGACGAAATCCCCCACCTTCCAGGAGCGGTATTCCTCCTCGATCTTCTTCTCCACCTCGATGGCGTTGTGCCTGGGGGCGTTGACGAAACCTTCCTGGAGGGAATCGGCCTTCTCCAGGCATTTCCGCCCCTCCTTCCCTCTTCCCGTGTAGATGAGCACCTTGCCCAGGGCGTCCAGGGCGGGCACGTATTCCGGGTCCAGGGAAAGGGCGCGCCGGAGGATGGGTTCCGCCTCGGGGAAACGGTAGTGGTGGATCAGGTGCCGGCCCAGGACCGTATCGGGGAGGGGAGACCCGGGCTGGATGGCAAGGGCCCGGTCCCTGAGAGGCGCGGCGGCCTCGGCCCCCTTGGTCAGCCACTCCAGGGCGTAGAGCTGGGAGAGGGAGGGGACGTGGTTGGGGTTGCGCTTGAGCGCTTTGTCCAGGGCGGTCCTGGCCTCGGCGTAACGCCTGTCCTCGATCCTCCACCCCGCCAGGAGGGACAAGGTCTCGGGTCTTCCCGGGTCCCGGGCAAGGGCCCGGTCCAGGAAGGATTCCGTCTTGGACGGGTCCCGGAAGAGGTTGAACCGGTAGATCTTGAAGAGCCCCAGGAGGGCGGGAACGTAGCCGGGATCGCCCTTGTCCGGCCGGAGGACCCGGCGGAATTCCTTGGCCCCCGAGGGATAGCCCGCCACCTCGCCGTAGACCAGGAAGTAGAGGTTCCCCAAAGCCACGGCCGGGTCGTGATCCAGGGGGGAGAGCTTGTCCGCCTCCAGGTAGAGGTCCGAGGCCTCTTCATAACGGCCCAGGCGTTCCAGGCTCTTCCCGAAGAACAAGAGGTCCCGTCCCCGGGTGAGCTTCCTCTCCTCTCCCAGGCGGACCGCCTCCCTCCACCGGGCCCGGGCTTCTTTCCGGGCCCCCACGGTCCAGCTCATGAGTCCGCGCTTGAAACGGGATTCCGTATTGAGAGGGTCCAGGTCCGAGGCCGAGGCGTAGGCCGCCGCGGCGTCCCGGTAGCGCCCCACCTGGGCCAGGAGATCCCCTTTCAACAGGAGGAGGTCCACCCGGGGATGGCCCTTTTTGAGGAATTCCTCCACCAGGGAAAGCCCCTGGGCCACCTGCCCCCGCATCAGCCGGACCCGGGCCATGAGGGCCGCCGCCCGGGCCGACACGTCCGGGGAAGGCCTCTCTTCGGGGGGCTCTTCGGGCCCCCCCGAGGCCAGAATGTCCTTGAGGAGCATGGACGCCCGGGCCAGCCTGCCCCGGAAGACCAGCCTGCGCGCCTCCTGGAGATCCGAGGCGAAGGAATTCTCTCCGCCTCCCGCCTGGGCAGGGAGGCTCTCCGGAAGCCACAGGGCCAAAAGGGCCGGCAAGAGCGCCATCGCCCGGAGGAAATGGCGCAGGTTTCCCATCCTGGATCGGGCCACGGCTAAAGCCTCCGTTTCAGCCAGGTTCGCTTCTGGAAATAGACCAGGTAGACCAGGGCCATCAAGGCGTTGAAGACCACCAGGGTCAACCAGAGCATGCCCAGGTCGTAGGACCCTTTCCATATCGTGGCGAAGGTGGAGGTCACCGGAAGGAGGACAGCCAGGTGCCCGATGGCGTCGATCACCATGGGCCCCAGGGTGGCCCCCGCGCCGTTGATGGCGGCCCCCAAGGTCAAGGCGATCGCCGCCGTGGGGTAACTCAGGACGGCCAGCCGGAAGTAGAGGACCCCCTCCTGGACGACCGTGGGGGAGGGGTTCTCGATGAAGAAGTGGAGAATCTGGGGGGCGAACCAGGCGTAGAGGGTCAGAAGGACCACGCCCGTGCAGGCGGCGAAGAGGGCGTAGAGGCGGCCGGCCTGCATGCAACGGCGCACCTTGCGGGCCCCCAGGTTGTAGCCCACGAAGGCCGAGGCGGCGGCCCCCCAGCCGGCGGCGGAGAAGAACAGGACCATGTCCATCCGGACCCCTACGGAGATGGCGGCCAGGGCGTCCACCCCGCCCATCCCGGCGGCGAGCCTGGTGATGTAGAGAATCGCCAGGGCCCGGACCAGCATCTGGGTGGACTGGGGAAGGCCGATCCTGAGAAGTCGCCCCAGTTCCCCTGTCAAACCGGACCAGGAGGTCCTCTCGATCCGCAGGGGACAGTCCTTCTTCCTCATGATGGCCAGGCCCACCAGGGCGCCCAGGCCACGGGCGATGACAGTTCCCCAGGCGGCGCCGGCCACGCCCATGGCGGGGATGCCGAGAGGATCCCACCCGAAGATAAGGAGGAGGTCCAGGAGAAGGTTGAGGAGATTGGCCCCCGTAAGGAGAAAAACGGGCCGGTAGGCCGCCCCCATCCCGCGGAGGGCCGTGGTCACCTGGAGGAGGACGAACATGGTGACCGTCCCAAGAGAGAGGATCTTCAGGTAGGTCACGCCCTCCTGGAGGGCCAGGCCCTCGGCGTTCTGAAACCGCACCAGGGGACGGGCCGCCAAGAACCCGGCGATCCCCAAAAGGAGGCCCAGGACCACCAGGCTGTAGAGAGCCCGGTTGGAGACCTCCTTGGCCTTTTCCCGGGCGCCGCTTCCCAGGTAGCGGGAGATCAAGGAGACACTTCCCACGCCGATTCCGTTGGCCAGGATCATGGGGATGAAATTCACCACGCTTCCCACGTGGACCGCCGCCACGGCGTCCTGGCCCAGGAACCCCACGAGCTTGAGGTCCACCAGGTTGAAGAGGGCGTGGGTCGCCGTCCCAAGGGCCAGGGGGAGGCCGAAGGAAAAGCTCTCCTTGAAGAGGGGACCGCCCGTGAGGTCGCGTTTCATGACCCGGAGAGGTTAGAGGGCGGAAAGGCCGGGCGCAAAGAACCTGCTTTTTCCGCCCTGCGGGGAAGACCTCACTCCCCCAGGACTTCCCGGGCCTTCTCCAGGATCTTGGAAGGGCTGAAAGGTTTGGTCATGAAATCGTCGGCGCCGAGACTCAGGCCCTCCTCCCGGTCCGAGTCTTGCCCCTTGGCGGTCAAAAGAACCATGAAGGTCCCCGAGAGTTCCGGGTCGGAGCGGACTTCCTGGACCACGTCGTATCCGCTCTTCTTGGGCATCATCACGTCCAGGAAGACCAGGGCCGGCTTGTGTGCCTTCAAGGCCTCCAGGGCCTCCTCGCCGTTGGTGGCTTCCAGGACCTCGTAATGGGCCCTTTTGAGGACGAAGGCCATGGATTTCAGGATGTATGGCTCGTCGTCCACGACCAGCACGGATTTCTTACCCATCCTCGTCCCCTTCCTCTCTCAAGTCTTCTTCACCACCACCACGGTGACATCATCCTGCCCGGAATCCCCGAAATCACGGACTGCGGAAAAGATTCCTTCCAGGATCTCCCTGGCCGGCCGTTCCCTGAGCCCCTCCACGATCTCCTGGAACCTTTCGGTCCCCAGCATCTCTCCCTTGTCGTCGGCCACTTCGGTAACGCCGTCGGTATAGAGAACGAGCACGTCCCCCCGGTTCATGGTCAAGCGGCGGAGCTTGTGCTCCGGTTCGGGCAAAAAGCCCATGATGGGCCCATCCACGTCGATCCAATGGGGCGTCTTGCTTCCCCGGCGGAAGAGAAGAGGGGGGTTGTGTCCCGCGTTGGCCGCAAGTACCCGGGACTTTCCCGGCTCCAGGGCCAGGAAGAAGAGGGTGAGAAAGAGTTCGGCGCCGCTCAGGTCCTTGTAGAGGAGGCGGGAGGCCTCGGCCAGGATCCGGCTGGGGTCCTTCCGGGTGCGTCCCACCCAGCTGAGCACCTTCCTGGCCATGGGCATGAGAAGGGCCGAGGCCAGGTTGTGCCCCGAGATGTCGGCCACAAGGACCCCCCAGGATCCTCCCTTGAGGGGGATGTAATCGTAATAATCCCCTCCAACGTAATGGGCCGGCTCGCACCGCCCCGCCAGGTCGAAGCCCGGAATCTCCTGGTCCTTGGAAGGAAGAAGGGTCTTCTGGATGTTCCCGGCGATCTCCACTTCCTTGCGGAATTCCGCGAGCTCCTGGTTCCCGAGAAGGGTGGCGATCTGGTTGCAGATGAGGTCCGCCATCTTGCGGTCCGTGCTCCGGAAGGGTTCCACCCGGCCCGGCGTCCCCTGGCGGTCCAAAAGGACCACCGCCCCGAGCACCTGCTCCCTCCCCTCGAGGACGACGGGAGAGATCAAGGGAACCACCAGGGCGGAGGTGGCCCCCTCTTCGAAGGGAGCCAGGGGCACGATCTCCTTCTGGAGGTCCCCCCTGCTCACCAGGCGGCCCGACTCCATCGCCAGGGCCGCCAGGCCCTCTTCCCCTTCGTATCCGATGAAATGGTTTTCCCTGGGGTCTCCCTCGGTGGACCGCCAGAAGAACCTCCCGCTCTCGCGGGCGCAGATCACCTGGTAGCCCGGCCGCCCCCTGAGGGCCCGCAAGGCGTAGGCCCTCCTGGACTTCACGGCCCTCTCCAAGAGCTCCATGGCGTTGGCCCAGAAGACTTCCGGCTCCAGGCCCAGGTTGAGGAGGTGGGGAAGGTCGATGAGCAGGGTGATCTCCTCGTGGTGGCGGACCGTGGCCTCCGTGAGGTCCTCGTTTTCGTATTCCTTCAAACGCCGGTCCCTCTCCACAGAGTGGAGTTCCGAGAGCAGGGCCTCCCACAGGGAGGCCTCCTCTTCGGGAACCACCGTGCCCAGGTAGCCCTGGTTCTTCCCGTAGACTTCCATGGGAAAGAGAAGGGCCTTCCAGCCCGGCGGAGGAGGAGGCACGAGCCCGCCCCGGGCGTCCACTCCCTGGGGCCCGTTCCAACCCTCCGGTCCCTTTCCGGCGGCGAAGGCCCTCCTCCCCTCCTGGTCCAGGACGAAGATCTTCGGGCCTTTCTCCGGGGAAGCCAGGGAAAGGATTCCCTTGATCAGGCCCTCCATTCCCTTTCCGCTCATCCCCCCACCTCCTCGGGCGAACCCGCCGGGGAAAGAGCGGATGAGAAATCCTTGACCATTTTCAGGATGTTCTTGTTGTCCGCCCGGGAATAGTGGATCCGGTCCATGACGGAGCGCATGAAAAAAATCCCATACCCCCCCTCTTCGGGATGGTCCTCGTCGGGTTCGCAGTGGATGCAGGTGGGATCGAAGGGAGGCCCTTCGTCCAGGAGAGTGACCACAAGACGGGTCCCATCGAGTTCCATCTCCACCCGGAAAGGCTTGGAAAGCAGGCCCCCGTAGGAGTGGCGGATCACGTTGGTGGCCGCTTCCTGGACCGCGACGAGGGTGTTGTAACGCTCCTGCTGGAGGGACCCCTCCCCGGGGAGTTCCTCCAGCACCTGGTCCAGGAGACTCCAGACCAGGTGAAGCGCATTCACCTCTCCCTGGACTTCCAGGGCGATCCTCTTGCCCATGCTTCCTTTCCGGGCCTGACCTTCCCGGACGGGTTGTCCGGATTTCCTCCGAATTCCCGGCCACTCCGGCCGGATCTCCAAAGGAACAGATCGGCACGCCGGGGGCGCCGGGTTGAGCCGGCGCCCTGTCCTTGGGATCAACTCGCCTGGATGGGCCCGAAGGAAGACTGGGTATGGTTGACTCCGTAGCCCAGGTAGCGGATCTCCTTCCAGGAAAGGTCCGGGGAAACCGTCAAGGATTTGCTCTTTCCCGCTGCCCGGACGGTCACCTTGCCCCGGTCGAGGTCCACATCGATCTCGAGACGGATGGGCCGGCCCTTGGGGAAGAGCCCGACCTTCAGGACCTTGCGCCTTGGCTTGCCCTTGGGATCGTCCCAGCGGACCACCAGTTCCCCGGTCCGGAAGAAGATGCCGCAGGAGACGAGTTCCTCAGCCTTCATGGAAGGACCGAACACGATAAAACCGTTTCGCTGGCCCCAGGGAGTCAGGGGCTTGACCTCGCACTGGAGGCGGACCTTCCCCCTCAAGGGGGCCTGAAGTTTCTTCAGGGCGTAGCCCTTTTCCAGGCTCGAAACCCAGTAGCCCTCGGGGGCCGAGCGGACATAGGCCCCGGGGGTCACGACGAAGTCGGGATGGCAGGAGCGCGACGGCGCGCCCGTGCGATCCCCCAGCTCCCTGCGGAGGCGCTTCAACTCGGCCTTCAACCTCCGCTGCACGCCCCCGTAGGCGGGGTCATCGTATACGCTCCGAAGTTCATGGGGATCCTTCTTCAGGTCGAAGAGCTCCCACTCGCCGATCCGGTAATAATAGATCAGCTTGTACCGGTCCGTCCGGACGCCGTAATGGCGCCTCACCTTGTGCTCCGCTGGAAATTCGTAGTAATGGTAGTAGAAGGACTTCCTCCAGCCGGCGGGATGTTCGCCGAAAAGGAGGGGCTTGAAACTCCTTCCCTGCATGTCCGGGGGGATCGGGGCGCCCGCCACGTCCAGGAAGGTCGGGGCGAAGTCCACGTTGGATACCAGGTCCTTGTTGACCGAGCCGGGCTTCACCCTTCCCGGGAAGCGGATGAGCAGGGGCATCTTGTCCGATTCTTCGTAGAAGAAGCGCTTGTCGAACCAGCCGTGGTCCCCCAGGAAGAAGCCCTGGTCCGAGGTGTAGACCACCATGGTGTTCTCCGCCAGGCCCGACCGGTCCAGGTAGTCCAGGAGCCGGCCCACGTTTTCGTCCACCGAGGCGATGCACCGCAGGTAGTCCTTGATGAACCGCTCGTATTTCCAGACCTTGAGCTGGTGGGGCGTAAGCCCCTTGGGGAAGGGGGCCTTCACGTCGTTCACGGTCAGAGTGTGCAGGATGGACATGTCGCAGGTGCGGGCGGGGCTCGCCCTGTGGGAGTGATCGTCGTCGAAGGTGGGAGGCGTGGGGATCTCCACGTTGTCGTAGAGGTGGGCGTGCTTCTTGTCGGGCTGCCAGTTCCGGTGGGGCGCCTTGTGATGGAGCATCATGAGGAAGGGCTTGTTCGGATCCCGCTTCTTCTCCAGGAAATCGATGGCGATGTCCGTAAGCAGGTCCGTCACGTAGCCCTTGACCACCTTCCGCTCCCCCATCTCGATGAGGACGGGATCGTGGTAGCGGCCCTGCCCGGGCAGGACGTTCCAGTAGTCGAAGCCCGTGGGAGTGCTCTTCAGGTGCCACTTGCCGATCATGGCCGTCTGGTAGCCGTGGCGCCGGAGGATCTTGGGAAAGGTCTCCTGGCGGCCGTCGAAGATCACCCGGTTGTCCAGGAGCCCGTTGACGTGGTTGTATTTGCCCGTGAGGATCGTGGCCCGGCTGGGGGCGCAAAGGGAATTGGTGGCGTAGCAATGGTCGAAACGCATGCCTTCCCGGGCCAGCCTGTCCAGGTGAGGGGTCTTGTTGATCCTGCTCCCGTAGCAACTCAAGGCGTGAGCGGCGTGGTCGTCGCTCATGATGTAGATGATGTTGGGCCGCTTGGCGCCGCCTCCCCCCCGGCCGGGGCTCATGCAACTCGAAAGCCCGGCCAGGGCGGAACCCCCAGCCAGAAGACCCAGAAACTCACGCCTGTCGACCTGCCCCATGGCATGCTCCTTTCGATGAAGAACCGGACGGACCCTCATCTTCCACGGGCCGGGAAGGCCGGGCAAGGGTGGGAGTGTCTTTCTCCGGACCCCGCGTTGGAACCGGGGAGCCGCCGCCGTTAGACTTCCCGCCAGGAGGCTCCATGGGCGGTTTCAAGATCAGCAGGTTTTTCCCCTGGGCGGCTGCCGCGCCGGCCCTGGCCCTCTTTTTCCTCTCTTCATGCCAGGGCCCGGGAAGGCCCCCCGAGTGGACGGGCCCCGGCTCCGCGGCCCTCTCGGGTCCTCCCCCGGACCTGAACGCCCTGGAAGAACCCGGGAACCCCACCAACTGGAAAGAGCTGGAACGCCTCGGAAAGGAACCCCCCACGTTCGCCCGGCGTATACGCCGGGCTTTCCTCTACCTCCGCGTGCGGAGGCCCGACCGGGCCAAGGAGGAATTGGACCAGGCCCTTCTCACGCCCGGACTCTCCCGGGAGCAGGAAGCCGTGGCCTGGTACGGGAAGGCCCTGGCCTTCACCGCCCTGGACCTCCCCGGCCGGGCCAGGTGGAGCCTGGAACAGGCGCGGAAAGCCACCATGGATCCCTCCCTCCTGGCGCGCTTGAAGGACCTGGAGTCGGGGATTCCGCCCTGGTCCGCCCGGACCCGCCGGAAGAGCAGGCCCGGCCCGGCGGCCGGCCCCATACGGATCCACTCCCGCAGGGAATGGGGCGCCCGGCCGGCGGCGGTGAACCGCACCACCCCCATGGGGCGGATCTACAGGATCACCATCCACCACAGCGGTTTCCCCTGCCCCGATTCCAGCCCGGCCGCCGTGGAGGCCCTGATCCGGACCATCCAGAAGAACCACAAGCACAAGACCACCAACGGCGAGGGCTGGGCCGACGTGGGATACCACTTCCTGATCGATCCCGCCGGCAGGATCTGGCAGGGAAGAAGTCTCCGCTACCAGGGTGCCCACGCGGGAAACCACAGGCTCAACAAGGGCAACATCGGGATCTGCCTTCTCGGGGATTTCCAGGATCATCCCCCCTCGCCCGCCCAGATGAAGGGACTGGAGAAACTCCTCCGTTTCCTGATGAAGAAATACAGGCTCCCTCTCTCCCGGATCTACACGCACAGGGAACTCAAGTCCACGGCCTGCCCCGGCCGCTACGCCCAGAGGGCCATCAACCAGCTCAGGCGCAAACTCTCCCTGCCCAGCTCCTGACCCTTTCGATCCGCGAACCCTCCGGGCCGGGTCTTCCCTTTCATCCCGCCAGGTAGAGGTAGAAGGCCAGGGCGGAGGCGGCCAGGCACCAGGGCCCGAAAACCCGGAGCCTCCCCTTCTCCAGGATCCACATGAGGAGCCCGAGAGAGAGATACCCCACCACCCCCGAAACCAGGACCCCGACGGCCATGTATCCCAGGGGATTCCTGGTCTCTCCCACATGGAGGGCATTGAGGAGGACCGCGCCGGCCACGGCGGGAAGGGAGAGGAAGAAGGAGAACTCCCCCGCCGTCCGGCGGTCCATCCCGGTGCGGAGCCCCGTGACGATGGTGGAACCCGAACGGGAGATGCCGGGAAGGATGGCGAAGGCCTGGGCGATGCCCACAAGCAGGGACTGGACCAAGCCCGGAACCTTCCGGGTCTCCCCCTTGGGAGGACCGCCGAGAAAGAGGAGACCCAGGCCGGTCAGCCCCAGGCAGACCGCCACGACGAGAAGACTCTGGAAGACCTGCTCGAACCAGTCCTTGAAAAGGACCCCCACCAGGCCGGCAGGAAGGGAGCCCACCACCACGGCCAGGATCCAGGCC
>CAYQBW010000010.1:9141-14738 GCA_964415725.1 uncultured Planctomycetia bacterium | reverse complement strand
GCCGGAGGCCGGCCTCAGCGGGGGGCTTCTCTACGTGGCCGCCGATGACGGGGCCACGGGTTACGAACCTTGGGTCTTGCCCGTGGGGGCCGCGGCGGAGGAGGCTGGTTGGAGCTGCGGTCCTACGGAACTCACGGCCGGCGTGGCCAGGCTCGGAGGATCTGTCTCCTTCCGGATCCTGGGATTTCCCTCGAATTCCACGGCCCTCTTTTTCGCCGGGTTCCCCGGGTTCCTTCCCGTGGATCTCGGGGCTGGGCAGTTCCTCTATCTCGATCCCGGGAGATTCCTGTTCCGGGTCGGATCTTCCACGGCGGGGAAGGGAAGCCTGAAGGTGCCGGCCGATCCTTCCCTTCGAGGCGGGCGCGTCCTCCTGCAGGGGGCGGTCTTTCCCGTTTCGTCCCCGCCCTTCGGCCTGGATTTCACCAACGGGATTCTCTGGACTCTCGGAAAATAGCGATGAAAGAAACCCTGGCGGCAAAGGAGGCCCTCGTGAAAGCGCCCCGGATCACTTCTTTCTTTCTTCCCCTCTTTCTCTTCTTCTTCCAGGCTCTTTCCGCCCAGACGCTTTTCATCGTGGACGCGGCGGGCGGGCCGGGAAGCAGGTTCAAAGACCTTCCCCAGGCGGTGAGCCAGGCGCCTTCGGGTTCCTTCCTGCTCGTGCGGCCTGGGAACTACAGCTCCTTCGTGGTGATGGGAAAGGCCTTTCGGATCAAGGGCGCCGGCCCGGGCAAGACGGTGATCCAGGTCAGGAACACCAGGCCGGTATTGGCCATATGGAACGTGCCCGGGGGAAAGACGTTCTCCCTCGAGGACCTGGACATAAAGGTCGTGACGGGGAATCCGCCGGTGACCGCCTCCTACCTCTCCCTCATCAACGGCAAATTCTTCCTGGGGCACGTGAGAGTTCTTTCCAACTCCGGGACTTTCCCCTTTCTTCAGCCTTCGCTCCACGGCCCGGGGGAGGTCATGATTTCAGGGGCGGAGGTATTGGCGGATCATTTCTACGTTTCCGGCGGGGCCCTGGCCTTCCTGACCAATCCCCAGGGATCCCTCCCGGCGGGCCTCTTCGCCCGGGATTCCCGGCTTCAGTTTACGGAGTGCGTCATCTTCGGCTCCCGCGGCGGGAACGTAGACGCCCAGAAGGCCGGAACCCCGGGGATCGTTCTGGTCAATTCCGTCCTGGATCTTTTCGGAGGAAGGGTCCTGGGAGGCTCGGGCGGAGATGGAACGAAGGCTCCCGGGTTTCTTCCGGGTGACGGCGGCCATGGAATCAAGCTCCTTAAGGGGAGCCTGGTTCTGGGAGAGGGTTGCCAGGTGAGGGGAGGCCCGAATGGGGCCTACATGGCGGGGTTCAGCGGCTGGAAGGTCGGGGGCATGCCGGGGGTCGGGGTTTTCCTCGATTCCACGAGCGGCGCCGATTTCCACGGTTCCGATGTGAAGGGCGGGTGTTTCATGCCCCTATGCAGGACGCGGAATTCCGCCTGGGCGGGATCAGGCGTCTTCAAGTCCAGGCCCGGGCCGGTGCACAGGCCGCGGCTGACCGTCACCCATGGCGGGCCGGCGGGCCGGGAGAACCGGCTCGAGGCGAAGGGCGTCCCCGGGCGGCTCCATGTGCTTGTCGCCGGGCGAAGGTCCGCCTGGATTCCGCTTGGGCCCCTGGGTTTTCCGGGAACGCTCCAGGTGGATCCCGGGGACTTCCTGGTCCTTCCCTTCCGGATTCCCTCCAAGGGGACCTGGTCCCTGGATCTGCCGGGCGTGAGGGCTTCGAGTCTTCCCGACCCCTTCTGGCTCCAGGCCTTCATGGCCCCCGAAGGGAACCAGGTGGTCTCCTCCAACGCCGTCCCCCTGGTCCTTTGGCCTTGAAAGGGGGAATCGCGGGACGACCGTCGGGACGGCGCTTCGCGCCGTCCCTCGGGCGCCCCCTACGTTCCATCGGCCCGGGATGGTTCCGGGAATGGGGAATCTTCCCGCCCCGCAGGGGATTGGCCGTTTTTTTTCCGGAACCATTGGGTCTGGGGGGCCATATCGCGGGACGACCGTCGGGGCGTCCTTCGGCCGCCCCTCGGGCGTCCCCTACAAATGGGTGTAGGGGCCGCCGGAGCCCGGGTCGCCGTAGGCGACCCGGGCGAACGTCGGCCCGGGATGGTTCCGGGAATTTGGAATCATCCCGCCGCCCTGGGGAATCGCGGGACGACCGTCGGGGCGTCCTTCGGCCGTCCCTCGGGCGTCCCCTGCATCACAGGAAAAGGGGGTTCACGGAAGGGTGGAAGATAGGTAGAATTTTTTTATTGATCCAGGACGGCCGGCTCGATTGGGGCGGTTCCGGGGAGGGAAGGGCCGGGCATGGAACCGGGGCACGTTCCCGTCGAAAGGAGGGTCGAGTATGCGCCTTTGGAGGATTTTTCCCTCGGTCTTGGTTTTCCTTCTTTTCCTTTCCCTTTCGCCTCCTCCTTGCCGGGGGCAGAGCCCGCGCCTTTTGGGGGACCTGAACAAGATCGTGTCCGGGAGGGGTTCTTCCAACCCCCGGGCCTTTTCCTACGATCCCCGGCTTCCCCATCTCTCGTATCGTTTTCTCTCGACCGGAACCATGTGTTTCTTCCAGGCCGGAGAGGGGGAGCACGGGAGGGAACTCTGGGTCTCCTCGGGGACTTCTTCCTCCACCAGGATGGTGAAGGACATCGTTCCCGGGAAAGGGGATTCCAGTCCCAGGGATTTCGTCCTCTTCCAGGGGAAGGCCTACTTCTCGGCCCGGACGGCCAAGGCGGGCCGGGAGATGTGGGTTTCCGACGGGACCGCCGCGGGGACGCGGATGGTGGCGGACCTGCTCCCAGGGGCCGGCGACGGCGGATTTTACCATCCCGTGGTGATGGGGAAGTCCCTCTATTTCTTCGCCGCCGCCCCCGGAAGCTCCGGGCCCTTCGCCCTCTACCGTTACGACGGAGGAGGCCGCCCTCCTTCCCTGGTGAAAGGAGGGTTTTCCAGGGCGTGGCGGGATCCCGTCCCGGCCGGCAAGTTTCTCGTCTTCCGGGGGGAGACCCTGGCTTCCGGGGGGGAGGCCTGGGTCTCCGACGGGACCCGGGCCGGGACCTTTCTCTTGAGGGACTATAAAAATACTCTTTCGGGGGATTGCGTCCTGCCCGTGGCCTTTGGAGGGAAGGCCTGGTTCTCCGCCCTGGACGCCTCTGGCTGGGCCGTCTGGGAGACCCACGGCAGGAAAGCCGTAAAGAAGGCCTCCCTGCCACGGCCCGGCGAATCCTGGCGGACCCCCTTGGCGATCGGCGGGAAGATCGTCTTCGGGGCGTCTTCCGGGGCCTTTTATTCCAGGGAGGATCCTTACGCTTTCGATCCCTCCACGGGAAAGATCCGGCTTCTCAAGAAGATCGCCGATTCCCACCTTCCGGGATACTTCAACCCCATCCCTTGGAAGGGCCGGGTCTGGTTCAGCGGCCGGGACATCTCGGCCCAGGGGTCCCAGGCGGCCCTCTGGGCCACGGACGGAACTCCAGGCGGAACGGTCATTGTCCTCAAGGCCGGCGTCTTTCCCCGGACCCTGTGGTCCTATCCCGCCGCCGGATCGAAGTATCTCTATTTCAGGAACGCCGCCGGGCCTCTCCCTTCCTATGGTTATACGGTATGGCGAACCGACGGAACAGCCAAGGGAACGGTCTGCCTGGGTTGTTCTTCCGGGGGAAACAAGGTCTCCTGGCCCGCTTTCCTGACACCTCTTGGAGGGTCGGTGTTCTTTTCGGGAACCAACTCCCTTTACGGAACCGAACTCTTCATCACCAACGGCACGCCCGGGGGAACGGGCCTCTTGAAGGACATCGATCCCAGGGTCTGGACCTTCGGGTCCGAGCCCGAGGGGTTCACGGGACTTCTGGGGCGGACCTTCTTCTGGGCCAATTCCAGGGGGACGCCGGGGTTGTACAAGGAACTCTGGGTCAGCGACGGAACTTCCGCCGGGACAAAGAGAGTGGTCAACGCGGATTTCTACAGGAGGAGCGAACTCTTTCCCTGCGCCCTGGGAATCCTCTTTTCCGCGGGCTCCGGGCCGGGGCGCGGGCTCTGGAAGAGCGACGGAACCCGGGCGGGCACGGTTCGGTTCTATGATTCCGGCTCCCACGGGGACTTCTCCATGAAACGGCCCGTCGCCCTGGGCGCCAAGGTCCTCTTCGCGCACTATTCCTCCACTTTGGGAACGGAACCCTGGGTGACCGACGGCACCCGGGCGGGAACGGAACTCCTGGCGGACACTTACCCCGGGGGAGGCTCGGGGGGCTTCGAGGAGTGCGTGACCCTGGCCCGGTCGGCCCTGTTCACGGCACGGACTTCCGGTAGAGGAGAAACACTGTGGATCACCGACGGGACCCGGGGCGGGACCCGGGTCCTCCTCCCGGGACTCGTCCACGCCCGGGGCCTGGTGAGGCTGGGCGGCCGGGTCCTTTTCGAGGGGGAAACGGCGTCGTCCATGGCGGGAAGGGAGGTCTGGATCACCGACGGCACCCGCGGGGGGACGCGCCTCCTGGCCGACCTCTACCCGGGAACTGGAAGCGGCGGGTTCCTCTTCCCCTTCCGGGCGGGGGGCCTGGTCTATTTCCTGGCCACGGACGGCTCTCTTCCGCCCGGGAAATACGGCCTCTACAAGACCGATGGAACCAAGGCGGGCACAAGGAGGGTGGGATCCTTTCTCTTCGACGGCGTCCTTCCCGTCTCCCGTCCCTGGGACCGGCGTGTCTACGGTCTTCCCCTGGGCCGGGGGTCCGGGGCCGTCTTCTGGCCCCTCCAGGGAGGGACCTGCCGGGGGCCCTGGGTCACCGACGGGACCACGGCGGGGACCTTTCCCCTCAAGGTTCCCCCCGGGACGGCTTGGAATCCCCGGGAGAGCGTATCCGCCTGGGACTGCGGGGGCGGAAGAGTCTTCTTCCTCCTTCCCGGGTGCCCCGCCCTCAATTGCAAGGACCGGTTCTGGGTGACCGACGGGACCACGGCGGGAACCGGGGCCTGGAAGCCCGTGGCCCGGACGCGTTGGACACGCCTCTCCCCCGGGATCGGGGTCTCTGGAGGCTACCTTTACTTCTCCGCCGATGGGGGGCTTGGGGGCTTCGAGCCCTGGGCCTGCCTGGCCGGCCCCTGCGCGGAGAGGGCGGGGTGGAGTTGCGGTATGGCAGAACTTGATGCCGGCCCCCCCCGCCTAGGAAAGACTGTCCCCTACGGCCTTCGGGGAATCCAGGGCGGGACGTGGAGCCTTTTCTTCCTCGGGTTTCCCGGGCGGCTTCCCCTGGCGCTGGGGTTCGACCAGTTCCTGTTCCTGGACCCCGGCGCCGGTTTGGTCGCCTGGGTCTCAAAGACGCCGGGGGGGAGCCTGGCCGTTCCCCCTTCGCCTTCCCTGGCGGGGGCCCGGCTCCTCCTGCAGGCCGGGGTCTTTCCCGTGACCTCGCCTCCTTTCGGCATGGAGTTTACCAACGGCGTTCTCTGGTCCCTTGGAAAGTAGGGAAGGAGGAAGTTTGAAAATGCGATCTCTTGGAACGATTGCCGCCGCGGCGGTCCTGTCCGCGCTTTCCGCCACCCCCCGCGCCCAGACCCTCCCGCCGCGCATG
>CAYQBW010000010.1:0-9131 GCA_964415725.1 uncultured Planctomycetia bacterium | reverse complement strand
CCTCTCCTCCGACCCCTTCGGGCGCCGGTTCCAGCTCATGGCATACGGGGAGGATTCCTTCGCCGTCATGGGCGGAGTCTTCTACTTCTTCGCCCGGGATTGCCTCCACGGGAGGGAGCTCTGGTCGGCCCTTCCCTACCGGGGCGCTGCCCGCCTGGTGGCGGATTTCGCTCCCGGCATGGAGGATACGACTGGGATTTTTCCGGGAACCATCGTTTTCAAGGGGAGGATCTACTTCTACGGCGGAAGCCGCCTCCGGGGATGGGGCGTGGTCCGTTCCGACGGAACCCCCCAGGGAACCTACCTCCTCTGGAAACAGCCTTACGGCTACGGCGGGGAATTCCTCTCGCCTTTCACCGGCGGAGGACGGCTCTACTTTTTCCGGCGGGAATCCCCGGGGGCTTCGTCCTATGCCTTGTATTCCTATGACGGGATCTCGGCCTCCCCCGTCCGCCTGGCCTCGGGTTTCACCAGGAGCTGGGAGAACCCCCTCTCCTCCGGGGGAAAGGTCTTCTTCGTGGAATCCTCCGGGGGTAAGAGATCCCTTTGGGTCACCGACGGAACCCCCGGGGGAACCAGGGAGGTCATCTCCCTGGGTGCTTACAGTTCCACGCCCGTTGTCGCCGCCGGGGGATGGGTCTATTTCGCCTTCTACGGCCTCCAGTGGTCGGGAATCATGAAGACCGACGGGGTCAAGACCCTCCGGGTGGCCGCCGTGGGCCTACCCAGGTTGTGGTGGGACCCCATCGTCCTGGGAAGAAAAATCATCTTCGGCGGTCCCGGGGCGAGTTGGAGAGGGGGCGATCCCTGGGTCCTGGACACGGCGACCGGAAAGGTCTCTTTCCTGAAAAGCGTCTCCCCCCCGGGAGGCCAGGGTTACACCAGGTCCGTTCTCTTCGAGAAGAAGGTGCTCTTCTGCGCCAACGACACTTCCCCCGGGGACTGGGCCCTCTGGTCCACGGACGGCACGCCGGCGGGGACCGCCAAGGTTGCTTCCCTCTGGAAGAACTTCCATGCCTGGGAGACCCCCGTGGTTTCGGGAAACCGGGTCTTCTTCGTGGGAGCCGACCCCAAGGGGGGCGTGGAACTCTGGGTGACCGACGGGACGGGGGCGGGCACTCGAAGGGTCCGCGACCTCTATCCGGGACCCGGAAGCTCACAGCCCGGATCCCTCACTCCCCTGGGAGGCGGGAGGATCGCCTTCTCCGCGACCACACCCGCCGAGGGCCGGGAGCCTTGGATCAGCGACGGCACGCCCGGCGGAACCTTCCTCCTGGAGGACATCCGGAAAGGAAACGCCGCGCCCGCATCCAAGCCATCCCTGGGCGTTCCCCTCCTGGGACGCCTTTTCTTCAGCGCCGCCGATCCCAAGCACGGGAGGGACCTCTGGATCTCCGACGGAACCCCCGGCGGGACCCGGTCCTTCAAGGATAGGATCCCCGGGGTTCCCACGGGAATCCCCGTGAGCGGCGTCTCCCTGGGAGGGAGAATCCTTTACACCGAGTATTCCCCGAGCGGCGGAACGAGGTTTTTCTCCAGCAACGGCTTCCCCGGGGGAACGCGGTCCTTCCTGGTTTCCTGCCAGGTCAGGAAAGGGCTCATGGCGGCCACGGAGAGGTGGGCCTTCTTCCTGGGGGCGGACATCGCCCACGGGCTGGAGCCCTGGGTGAGCGACGGCACGCCGGGGGGGACCCATCTCCTCAAGGAGATGGCCCCGGGGAACAAGGGCGTGGCGATCTACTGGGCCCTTCCCTGGAAAGGCCGGGTTGCCTTCGCCCTGGGGACCGCCGCTCCGGGGAGTATGGAGGTCTGGGTCACCGACGGGACCTTGGGGGGAACCCGCTTCCTGGCCAAGGGCCTGAACGCGGCGGCCTGGCCGGCCGTCCTGGGGGACCAGCTTTTCTTCCTGGGGGAGAAGGCCGGAACCAATCACGGTGCCGAGCCCTGGGTAAGCGACGGCACGGTCAAGGGAACCCGCGAACTGGTGGACCTGGCCTGGGGGAGCAAGTCCGGGGGGTTCCAGGCGCCGATTCCGTTGATGGGGAAGGTCCTCTTCTTCGGGGACGACGGCAGGACCGTCGCAAACGGCAAGGTGGGACTCTTTTCCACCGATGGAACGCCGGGGGGGACGAAGAGAATCGGCAGAGTGGAATTCACCAGGGACTCGGTCTCCTGGTCCCGGGCCCTGAACGGGAAGAGGGGGATCTTCTGGGCCGACGACGGGATCCACGGCACGGAGCCCTGGGTCACCGACGGGACGGCCTTCGGGACTTACATGCTTGCCGACCTGGTTCCCGGCCCGGACGGGTCCGAACCGGTCCGGTTCGTCCGGGTGGGGGCCCGAAGGGGGGCCGTGCTCTACGGCACCACGCAGGATAGGAACCTCGGGATTCTCGTGACCGACGGGACGCCTGAAGGAACCCGGAGGATCGGCTGGGAGCTCTTCTGTCCGGGCGGAAAACTGGGCGATTTCCTCGGTTTCGCCGGGGGAACACTCTTCTTCAGCGCCGACGACGGGATCCACGGCCTGGAACCCTGGGCCTGGAACGCCGGGGCGACGGTGGAGAGAACGGGCCGGCCCTCGGGGACCGCTGTCCTGGAGGGAGAGGATCCGGTCCTTGGGAAGAAAATCACCCTCTCCCTGAAGGGGATCGGCGCCGGCGCGGCGGGCCTGGTCTTTTTCGGAAAGATTCCCGCCGTCCCCCTGGGCCTGGGCAAGGGGGCGGAGCTCTACGTGGACCCGGGAGGGCGTCCCTTCTGGGCGGTCCTTGCGGGAAAGGGGGGAACCCTCTCCCTGGCCGTGCCCTCGGACCCGGTCCTGGCGGGAACGCGCCTGGCCGCCCAGGCCGCGGTGGGCCCCTCGGGCTCCGGGCCCTTCGGGTTGGACTTCACGAACGGACTGGTTTTGTCTTTGGGATATTGAGCGGCTCCCCCGCCCCGGCGACGGGGTTTCAGGGGAGAGATGTTGGGATGCGGAGTATGTAATCTCGGATGGGTCATCGTTCCCGGCCACGCCGGGACCTTGCCTGCCGAAAGGAGGGTCGAGTATGCGTCTTTGGGGAATCCATCCCGAGGTCTTGGTTTTTCTTCTTTTCCTTTCCCTTTCGCCTCCCCCCTGCCGGGGGCAGAGCCCGCGCCTTTTGGGGGACCTGAACAAGATCGTGGCCCGTAAGGCGTCCTCTTCGCCGGAAGCCTTTTCCTACGATCCTTCCAGCCTGCACCTGGGAGACCGTTTTCTGGTCCTGGGAAACAAGTGTTTCTTCCGGGCCGACGACGGGGTCCACGGGAAGGAGTTGTGGGTTTCCGGGGGGACGGCGGCTTCGACGGTGATGGTGAAGGACATCGTCCCAGGGAAGGACGGGTCGGCTCCCTGGGATTTCCTCCTCTTCGCCGGGCGCGTCTATTTCTCCGCCTGGACTCCCTCGGCGGGCCGGGAGGTCTGGGTCACGGACGGGACGGCGCAAGGCACGCGGATGGCGGCGGACCTCCTGCCCGGGAAGGGGGACGGAGGCTTCTTTTATCCCGTTGTCTTCGGGAAAGCCCTCTACTTTTTCGGGAGGACGGGATCGGCATCCGGGCCATTCGGGTTGTATCGCGTGAGCGGAACGGGGAAGGCGCCGGTGCTGGTGAAGGGTGGGTTCTCCCTCCCCTGGAAAGAGCCCGTGCCGGCGGCGGGGTTCATCGTCTTCCAGGGGTCCGCGACCTCATCCGGGAGGGAGGCCTGGGTGACCGACGGGACGGCCAAGGGGACCTTCGCTCTCCGGGACTACAATTTCCTCCAATCGGGGGAGTGCCTCCATCCCGTGGCGATCGGGTCCAGGGCCTGGTTCTGCGCCCTCGACTCCAAGGGGTGGGCGATCTGGGAGACCGGCGGGAAGAAGGCCTTCCGCGCCGCTTCCCTTCCCTCGCCCGCCAACGGCTGGGTCACGCCCCTGGTCCTGGGGAAAAAGGTGGTCTTCGGTTTCACCCCGGGAAAGGGCCTGGGGCTCAACCCTTACGTGTTCGACCCAACCGCACGGAAAGTGGTCCTCCTGAAAGGGGTGACGAACAATTATCTAAGCGGGTTCGAAACTCCCATCCGATGGAAGGGATACATCTGGTTCGGAGGCCACGATGGAACCAATATCTCCAACTGGAATTCTTTGTGGAGAACGGACGGGACCCCGCGAGGAACAGTGAAAGTCGTCCCTGAAAATTCGTTTCCCCGGATGGAATGGGATCACCCGGCTGCGACCTCGGGATACATTTTCTTTGCGGGAAAAAACAGTCAACCAAACGGTATACAACTCTGGAGGACCGACGGAACGAAGGCCGGGACTTTTTGCCTGCAGTGCGGAGGAGGTTTCCCCATACCTACGGAGCCCATATTTCTCACCCCCCTGGGAAACAAGCTGCTTTTTTCCGGGCTCCGGTCATGGGCTGAGAGGGAACTCTACGTGAGCGACGGCACTCCGGCGGGGACCCATCTCTTGAAGGACATCGCCCCGGGGGTGATGACCTGCGGGTCCCGCCCTTCCGGTTTCGCGGGCCTCCTTGGGAGGACCTGGTTCTGGGCCAATACGGGCCTGGGGTACTACAACGCCAGTGAGCTCTGGTTCACCGACGGGACTCCGGGTGGCACCCGGCCGGCCTCGAACCTGGATTTCTCCAAGAGCAGCCCTCTTTTCCCCTGGAGCGGGGGAGTCCTTTTCGCCGGGGTCTGGGGCAAGAGCGCCGGCCTCTGGCGAAGCGACGGGACTTCCGCCGGGACGGCCTGCTTCTTCAAGGGGACCGTGGGAGCGGGCTTTTTCGAAAGGCCCGTCGTCCTGGGAGGAAAGGTCCTCTTCGGCTCCACTTCCCCTTCCCTGGGCCTGGAGCCCTGGATCACCGACGGAACTCCGGCAGGGACCCGACTTCTGGCGGATACGTATCCCGGAAAGTATTCCGGAGGGTTCCTCGAATGCGCCGTCCTGGGAAGGCATGCCCTTTTCACCGCCTCCGGCCCCGGCGGAACGACCTCTCTCTGGGTCACCGACGGAACTTCCCTTGGGACGAAACCCCTTCTCCCCGGCCTGGTCCATTGCCGCAACCTGGTCCGGCTGGGTGACAAGGTCCTTTTCGAGGGGCTCAAGAAAGGATCGATGACGGGGAAGGAAGCCTGGGTGACCGACGGATCCCCGGCGGGCACACGCCTCCTGGTGGATCTCTACCCGGGGACGGGGGACGGGGGTTTCCTTTTCCCCTTCCGGTCGGGGTCCTACGTCTACTTTCTTGGGACCGACGGCTCCGCCCCCATTGGGAAATACTTCCTCTTCAGGACCGACGGCACCGCCCGAGGAACCGCCAAGGTGGGAAAGGCTCTCTTCGAGGGACTTCTTCCCATCCGCAGACCCTGGGGCCGCCCGCTCTACGGACTCCCTCTCGAAGGGGGCCGGGCAGTCTTCTGGCCTCTTGTGAATTCCCAGGCCAAGGGGCCCTGGGTGACGGACGGGACGGCCGCGGGAACCAGGCTTCTCGCCACAGCACCCTATTCCTGGAAAAAGCGGAATCTTGTCTATGCCGAGTCGGCGCCGCCTTCCCGGGTCTTCTTCCGGGTCCCCTCCTGGCAGGGAAGCGGCAAGGGCGGCGTTTGGGCCACCGACGGAACCGTCGGGGGAACGGGACCCTTGAAATCCGTGGAGAAGGCCGGCCTGGACGTGGCGGAAGAATTCTTCACCTTTTCGGAAGGCCTTCTCTTCTTCGGCGCCGACGACGGGATCCACGGCATGGAGCCCTGGGCTCTCTTTCCGGGGGCCACGGCGGGAAGGGAGGGCTGGAGCGGCGGTGGAGCGGAATTGATCTCCGGCGCGCCCCGCCTGGGAAGGTCCTTTTCCTTCAGGGTTCTTGGGTCCGCTCCGCCGGGAGGTGCGCTCTTCTTCCTGGGATTTCCGGGAAAGAGCCCCTTGGACCTGGGATTCGGGCAATTCCTCTTCCTGGATCCGGCCCAACCCGTTCTCTGGACCGGTTTCTCCCCCCAGGGAAGGGGAAGCCTGGCCGTCCCTCCCGCTCCCTCCCTGGAGGGAGCGCATCTCCTTCTCCAGGGGGGAGCCTTCCCCGTCTCTTCCCCGCCTCTCGGCTTGGACTTCACCCAAGGAATTCTTCTTACTCTCGGGAAATAAGGAAGGAGAGAAACATGCGTAGGAGAATCATTCAACTTTGTTCGGCGGCCCTCCTGGTGGCGGGGACTCTTTCTTCCCAGGTCCGGCCTCCCAGGCTTCTCAAGGACATCGCTCCCGGAAAGGGAGTCCCCCGGTCTTCCGACCCCGCGGGGAAGTCTCCCCTCCGTCCTTTCTCTTGGGGAGAGGAATTCCCCCGCCTGGGGGGAGTCTTCTTCTTCACCGCCGACGACGGCGTCCACGGCAGGGAGATCTGGTCGGGCCTTCCCTATCCCGGGACGGCCCGTCTCGCCGTGGACCTGGCGCCGGGCCGGGCCTCGGGCGTGGAGAGGGATGCGGGGATTACGGCCTACATGGGCAGGATCTATTTCTGGGGGACAGCCGGCCCGGGGAAGACCGGTCTCTGGCGGACCGACGGTTCCCCGGCAGGCATCATCCTTTGCTGGAAGGATTCTTTCTTCTACCCGGGGAAGGGTTTTTACGGCGCCTTCCTGGCGGGGGGCAAGCTCTACTTCTTCACCAAGACGGGGAATTCCCCGGGCACATACACCCTCTACGCCTACGACGGCTCCCTCAACCCTCCCAGGCCCTTGCTCTCCTCCTGCCGCTACGTGTGGGACAGGCCCGCGGTCTCGGGGGGAAAGGTCTTTTTCGTGATGTCCACGGACTCGACGGGTTCCGACTTCTGGGTCACCGACGGCACCAAAGTCGGAACCAGAAAGCTCTTTCCCGTTCCTTGGGAATTCAGCGGCGGCTTTACCTATCCCGTCTCGCTGGGCCGTTGGGTCTATTTCCCATATTGGGATCGAAACTGGTTCGGGATCGTGAAGACCGACGGGAAGAGAGTGGTCAAGGTCACGGGGATCTACCTCCATTGGGGGTGGTGGAGCCCTGTTCCCCTGGGAAAAAAAATAATCTTCGGCGGGCCCGGGTCCTCGGGCTATGAAAAAGGGGACCCCTGGATCCTGGACACGGTCACGGGCAAGGTCTCGCCCCTCAAGATCATCGCTCCTTCCGGGCAAACGGGTTACACGAGAGGGGTCCTCGCGGGGAAGAGGATTTTGTTCCTGGCCAACGAGGGAAGCCCTTTCCGATGGGCTCTCTGGTCCACGGACGGCACGACTTCGGGAACCTTTAAGGTGACGCCCTTCAGTAAGGGGGCCTACGGCTGGTATAAAACAGCGGTTTCGGGAAACAAGGTCTTCTTCGAGTGGACCGACCCGGGAACGGGGAACGAGCTTTGGGTCACCGACGGAACGGCCGGGGGAACGAAGCTCCTCAAGGACATCTACCCGGGGACCGGGAGTTCGTCTCCCGCCCACCTCACCTCTCTCGGAGGCGGGAGGGTCGCCTTCTCGGCGAAGAGCCCGGCCGAGGGGGTGGAGCCCTGGGTGAGCGACGGTACCGCCCGGGGGACGAGGCTTCTGGAGGATGTGAAAAAGGGCTTCTTCGGCCACAGCTCCGACCCGGCGGTCCCCGTGGGATTCTTCGGCCGCCTCTTCTTCCGGGCGGACGACCATAAAAATGGGAAGAGCCTCTGGGTATCCGACGGGACTTCCGGAGGAACCTTCTATTTCCAGGGAACCCTTCCGGGCCTGGCTAAGTGCCTTCCGGAATACGGCATTTCCCTGGCGGACAAGTTCATCTATTCCTGCAGGACCAAGAGCGGACAGCACCTGTTCCTTGCGGGAGACGGAACCCCGGGAGGGACCGTCTCCTTCCTCCTCCCCTACAGTATGGGGCAGGGATTCCGGGCCGTGGCGGACAGGTGGGCCCTCTTCGACGGATACAGCCAGGGTCGTGGATACGAACCCTGGGTGACGGACGGCACCAAGGCCGGAACGAGGCGCTTGAAGGACCTGGGGGCGAGTCCCGGAGGGGGCGGGATCGGCTGGACCGCCTCCACGGGCCGCAAGGTCTTCTTCACCAGGATGGGCATCTCCGGGGTGAACCTCTGGGTGACCGACGGGACCCCGGCGGGAACCCGTCTTTTGGCGAAGGGCCTGAAGAAGGCGGAGAACCTGGCGGCCTTCGGGGACAAGCTCCTCTTCCAGGGCATGAAGCAGGTCTCCTACCACGGGGCCGAGCCTTGGATCAGCGACGGGACTCCGGGAGGAACCCATGAACTCCTGGACCTTGCGCCGGGGAGCAATTCGGGCCTTTTCCTGGGAGGGGTCGCCGTGGGAAAGAAGGTCTTCTTCCTGGGCAGGGACGGGAGGACCGTGACCAGCGGAAAGGTGGGTCTCTTCCGGACCGACGGAACCGCCGCGGGAACCAAAAGAGTGGGAGGAGCGGAATTTCTCCCGGCGGTCTACCGCTCCCTGGCCCTGGGGCGGACCAGGGCTCTTTTCTGGGTGGACGACGGAGTCCACGGCCTCGAGCCCTGGGTGACCGATGGTACCGGGACCGGAACCTACCTTCTGGCCGACCTGGTTCCCGGCCCGGGAAGCTCCTATCCCTACCGGGATGTGGCTCTCGGGACGCGCCGGGCGGCGGTGCTCTACGGGGGGGCCCGAAGCCCCGAAGGGATCCTGGTCACGGGTGGGACGAAAGCCTCGAACTTCCGGATCGATCCGGCCGGCCTTGGGTTCGGGGGAAAGCTGGGAGATTTCCTGGCCTTCTCCGGCGGGATCCTCTACTTCAGCGCCGATGACGGGATCCACGGCCTGGAGCCCTGGGCCTGGAACGCCGGGGCGACGGTGGAGAAGGTCGGCTGGGGAACGGGCTCCATTTCCCTGGACGGGACCGACCCGGTGCTGGGTGGGAAAACGGTCCTGACCGTGGCCGGCCTCGGTCCCGGCCGGGGTGGAATCCTGCTCTTCGGGAATCCCACGGCCGCCCCGCTCCGCCTCGGCAAGGGGGCGGGGCTCTTCGTGGATCCTTTCGGGAGTCCTTTCCAGGCCGCCTTGCTCGGAAAGGGAGGGACCTATTCCCTCAACCTTCCGGCGGACCCCTGGCTTGTGGGCCTTCGTCTCGGCGTCCAGGCCCTTGCCGGGC
>CAYQBW010000009.1:5802-14762 GCA_964415725.1 uncultured Planctomycetia bacterium | reverse complement strand
ATCTTCAACAGGCCCGGAAAAGGAGTGGACCTCCCCTTCTCCTTCTTCGCCCTCTGGGCCAGGAGGGGGGGAGGAAAACCCGTGGCCCGCATCCTGGAACGGCGCCTCCTTCCCCCTTACGGGGGAGGATTCGGGGCCCCGCGGGGCCAGCTTTCCGGCGTGGCGCGGATGAAGGAAGTCCGTTTCCGGGGGGAATATCCCTTCGCCACGCTCCGCTTCCTGGACGAGGATGTCCCGGTGACCGTGGAACTGGCCGCCTGGAACCCCATGATTCCCCTGGACCCGGAGGACAGCTCCATCCCTTGCGCCGTTTTTGCGTGGAAGGTCGCCAACCCCGGCCCGGAGCCCGTGGAGGTCTCTCTTTCCGGGAGCCTTTTCAATCCCATCGGGACCGACGGGGCGGATTTGGGGAGGAGGCGGCTCGGGGGCAACCTGAACGCCTACCGGGACGACGGGGTCCTCCGGGGATTGGCCCTCTCTTCCACCAGGTTGAAGGAAAAAGACCCGGCCTTCGGGACCATGGCCTTGACCACTACTTGGAAGGACACGGGCGTCCAGACCCACTGGTACCGGGGAGGCTGGTGGGACGACGCCCATCTCTTCTGGGAGGATTTCGCCCGGGACGGGAGGCTCCAACCCGTGAAGGAGGCCTCCCCCTCCCCGCCGGGGAGAAGCGACACCGGGACCCTGGTGCTCCATGTCCGCCTGGGCCCGGGGGAGACCAAGGTCCTCCCCTTTTTCCTGACCTGGCATTTTCCCAACAGGATCAATTACTGGAACCGGGAGAAGGAGGTGCGGGGGAAGTGGATCGGGAACGAATACGCCCGGCGATTCAAGGACGCCTGGGACGCCGCCCGTTTCCTGGCGGAGAACCTTCCCCGCCTGGAGAAGGAGACCCGGGCCTTCCACGACGCGCTGTTCGGTTCCACCCTGCCGGGTTACGTGCTGGACGCCCTCTCCAGCCAGGTCTCCATTCTCAAGACCAACACGGTCTTCCGGGACGCCCGGGGAGGGTTCTTCGCCTTCGAAGGGCAGGGGGACCACGGCGGTTGCTGTCCCTTGAACTGCACCCACGTCTGGAACTACGAGGTGGCTCTCTCCAGGCTCTACCCCTCCCTTGAGAGGTCCATGCGGGAGACCGATTTCCTTCACAACACCCTTCCCTGCGGCCACATGGCCTTCCGCACCCTCCTGCCGCTGGGGCCGTGGTGGTGGAAGCACCAGGCCGCCGCCGACGGGCAGATGGGGTGCGTGATCCGGGCCTACCGGGAATGGCGCTACTCGGGAGACACCGCCTGGCTCCGGAAGATCTGGCCCAAGGTGAAAGCGGCCCTGGAATTCGCCTGGAAGGGGCCGGGAAGGGATTGTCCGGAGTGGGTGAAGGCCGTGGACCCTCCGCCCTGGGACGCGGACAAGGACGGGCTCATGGAGGGGGTCCAGCACAACACCTACGACATCGAGTTCTACGGGCCCAATCCCATGACGGGCTCACTCTACCTGGGAGCGCTGAAGGCGGCCTCCAGGATGGCCCGGGCCCTGGGCGAGACGTCCAAGGCCCAGGAATACGAAAGCCTGTATAGGAAGGGACGGGAAAAGTTCGAATCCCTCCTTTGGAACGGGGAGTACTACGTCCAGAAGGTCCAGGTCCCGCCGGGCGTGAAGATTCCTGAGAGCCTTCTCTCCCCCCCGGGGGCGGACTGCGGGCCGGGATGCGCCTGCAAGGCCCCACCGGGGGGAAAGGCCCCGGCCCTCTCCGGGGGAAGGGGAATGCCCAAGTATCAATTCGGCCGGGGATGTCTCTCCGACCAGCTTCTGGGGCAATTCCTTTGTTTCCAGTGCGGCCTTGGATACATCCTGGACCCCGGCAGGGTGGGGAAGGCCCTTCATTCCGTCTTCCGGTACAACTTCAGGCCCAGGCTCGGGGATTTCTCCAACGTCCAGCGGGTCTTCGCCCTGGGGGAGGAGGGAGGGCTCCTCCTTTGTTCCTGGCCCAAGGGGGGCCGGCCGTCTCTGCCCTTCGTCTACAGCGACGAGGTCTGGACGGGAATCGAATACCAGGTGGCCGCCTCCCTTGCCTACGCGGGCCGGGTGGAGGACTGCCTCCGGATCGTCAAGGCCCTCCGGGAACGATACGACGGGCTTCACTGGAATCCCTGGGACGAGGTGGAGTGCGGCCACCAATACGCCCGGGCCCTTTCTTCCTGGGCCCTCCTTGAGGCCTTGACGGGCTTTTCCTGGGACGGGGTGAAGGAGGAGATGCGTTTCGGTCCCAAGCTGGAGGGACAGGAATTCCGGACCTTCTGGTGTTCTCCCGCGGCCTGGGGCACCATGACGATGGTCAAGAAATACGGACGCCTGGAGGTTCTCCATGGAACCCTCCGGCTCCGGAGCCTGGTGATTCAACCCCGGTGCAGGTGCGCGGGACCGATCCCGGTCCGGAAGGGGGGGAGGCCTCTGGCGGTGAAAACCCAAAGGGACAGGGTGTCTCACCTGGTGAAGGTGCGCTTCCCCAAGCCCCTGGTCTTGCGTAAAGGAGAGGTCTTGGAACTGGGCGGGTACTGAGGCATTCTCTCGACTGTCGATTTGGCAGCTTCCCTGGGAGGCCAGGGGGAATGGATCCTGCCAGGATGGCAGAACCGGGGGGGTGCTTGAGGGCGGCCTGGGCCATAGGTCCTTGAAATGCAAAGGCATGAGAGAGGTGGCACAGGGGTTGCAACCAGGTATCTTCCTTGTCCGCACCCGGGGAAAGTCTGCGGGAAGGCAGGGAGGAGAAGCGGGACGGGCAGAGAAAAAGCGAAAACCTGAAAGAAAAGGACGGAAAAACCATGCCAAAGATCATCGGCATCGACCTGGGAACGACCAATTCGGTCGTGGCCGTCATGGAGGGGGGAAAGCCCGTGGTCATCCCCAACAAGGAGGGGAGCCGGACGACTCCTTCCGTTGTGGCCATCACGGAAAGCGGGGAGAGGCTGGTCGGGGCCCCGGCCAAGCGCCAGGCCGTGACCAACCCCAAGAACACCTTCTTTTCCATCAAGCGTTTCATGGGGCGGCGCCACAACGAGGTGGAGGCCGAGGAGAAGATGGTTCCCTACGAAATCGTCGGGGGAGCCGACGAACTGGTCCGGGTGCGGGCCATGGGCAAGGAGTTTACGCCTCCTGAAATCTCCGCCATGATTCTGCGCTACCTCAAGGAGTGCGCCGAGGACTACCTGGGGGGCAAGGTGGAGAAGGCCGTGATCACGGTCCCCGCCTATTTCAACGACTCCCAGCGCAAGGCCACCAAGGAGGCGGGAACCATCGCGGGAATGGAGGTCGTCCGGATCGTGAACGAGCCCACCGCCGCGGCCATGGCTTTCGATCCCGAGGGGAAGACTTCGGGTCTGGTGGCGGTCTTCGATTTCGGCGGCGGAACCTTCGATATCTCCATCCTGGAACTGGGGGGAGGGGTCTTCGAGGTGAAGGCCACCAACGGGGACACCCATCTCGGCGGCGACGACCTGGACGAAAGGCTGATCAACTACATCGCCGACGAGTTCAAGAAGGACAACGGGATCGATCTCCGCCAGGACCAGATGGCCCTCCAGAGGCTGAAGGAAGCTGCGGAGAAAGCCAAGATCGAGCTCTCCTCGGCGGTGCAGACCACGATCAACCTTCCCTTCATCACCATGGACCAGTCCGGGCCCAAGCACCTTTCGATGAACATCACCAGGGCCAAGTTCGAGGAACTGGTGGACGACATCATCGAGAGGGTGCGCAAGCCTTGTGAACTCTGCATGCAGGACGCCGGGGTGAAGCCGGAGGACATCAAGCAGGTTCTCCTGGTGGGGGGCTCCACCCGGATCCCCCTTGTCCAGGCCGTGGTGAAGGACATCTTCAAGCAGGAGCCCAACCGGTCCATCAACCCCGACGAGGCCGTCGGGCTCGGCGCGGCCATCCAGGCGGGGATCATCGCCGGCGAGGTGAAGGACGTGGTCCTCCTGGACGTGACGCCTCTCTCTCTCGGGATCGAGACCCTGGGTGGGGTGATGACCAAGCTGATCCCCCGGAACACCACGATTCCCTGCAAGAAGAGCCAGATCTTCACCACCGCCGCGGACAACCAGCCGGCGGTGGACATCAAGGTCTACCAGGGCGAGCGGGAATTCGTGGAAGGGAACCGCCTCCTGGGGCAATTCAAGCTGGACGAAATTCCTCCCGCCCCCAGGGGGGTCCCCCAGATCGAAGTGACCTTCGATATCGACGCCAACGGAATCCTCTCGGTCACGGCCAAGGACCTGGGAACGGGCAAGTCCAAGGACGTGAAGATCGAGGTCTCCAGCGGTCTCTCGGAAGAGGAAGTGGAGCGTATGCGGCGGGAGGCCGAGGAGCACGCCGAGGAGGACCGCAAGCGCAAGGAGCTGGTGGACCTGAAGAACACCGGCGAGAGCCTGGCCTACCAGGTGGGGAGGACTTTGAAGGAGCACGGCGACAAGCTTCCCCCCGGGGAGAAGGAGGCCGTGGAGAAGGCCAAGGCCCACCTGGAGGAGGTTCTCAAGGGGGACGACAAGGCGGCGATCCAGAAGGCCATGGACGACCTGCAGAGCGCTTCCCACAAGCTTTCCGAGATTCTCTACCAGGAGGCCGCCAAGGCCCAGCAGGCGGCGGGGGCGGGAGGAACGGCGGATTCCGCCGGGCCCTCGCAGGAAGCGGGGGCTTCCTCTTCGGCTTCCGGGGGGAGCGACAAGAACGACGGGGACGTGAAGGACGCGGACTTCGAGGTGAAGTAACCCCTCCTCCCGGAAACTCCCCCGAACAGGCCCTCACCGCTTCCGCGGTGAGGGCCTGTTCGTGGGGAGGGAAGAAAGCGAAACTGTGCCCTTTTCAAGTGGTGCGCTAGGAAAAGGCCCCAAACCTGGCAGGTCTTCACCAGGACGTGGGCTGGGCGTCAGCCCCACCGTATACCCTCGCCGCGCTGCCCCGCACCCTCCCTTTGGTGGGGCGGCGGAGAGCCTCATTTCCCGGGATGTTTCTCTTCACGGCTCTCCCTTTTTCTCCCGCGTGCCCGGTCCGCCTCGAGTTTGTTCATCTGGGTGCTGTACCAGGTGGAGAACCTACAGCCTTTGGCCGGTATTCTCTCCTTCTTCAGGGGGTGGAAGGAACGGATCCGGCCCAATCCGGCTGTCCCCGCCACCTTCACCACTTCCAGGTCCCTCCAGCTCCTCCTCGGTCTCCAGGGATGGAGCCTCATTCCTCCGGTGATGGAATCGGGCCGGGAGATACGGAAGAAGAACCAGTATTCATACAGGGGATGGGTATCCCCGGGCCGCCGCCTCAAGACCCGGGTTTCCAGGAAATCCACGATTTCAGCGACGACGGGGCCGTGGTGGAGGAACTTGTTGAAACCGAGGGGGAGGAAGGGAAAGCCCCGGGCTTCTTTCTTTTCGTCCCCCCACCTGAGAAAGAAATCTCCTAGGAGGGATCTCCTCGGTTCGGAGCCGTCGTTTACTTTGGTGCAGAAAAGGGGAAGTTCTTCTTCTTGCAGCAGGTAACGCCTCCTTCCCCAGGGCAGGACGAAGACCTTCGCGGGGCACATGGATTTCTCATCCGGCTCGCCGTCGGGAACCAGGACGAGGCGGTGAAAACCGCCTTTCTTTTCGACCACCGATCCGGAAAGGCGTTCGCAGACGCCCATGCAGCCTCTCCAGGAGAAGGTGAAACCGGCGGAGGGCGCCAGGGAAAGAGTGAACTTGATGCCCAGGCCGTCTCCCAGGTAATAGGTTCCCGCCCAGGGGTGGCGGCCGCCCAGTTGCTTCAACTCCCTTTCGATCCGGACCTTTCGGCGGGCCCAAGGCGACCCGGGGGAGTTCCCCTGGGACCGGGACGCAGGGAAGAGGAGAACCGCGGAAAAGGCGGCGGAAAAGAAGATCCTTCCGATTCGTTCCATTCCCGTTCTCCACGCCGGTTCTTTCGCCCCGCGTCCCCGGCCCTGGACCCATCCCCAGTCGAACAAAATCAAACCCATGGGTCAACACCCCCGGGGAAAGGCCTTCCCTTCAACCTGGGCCTGTCCGGGGGCCGAACTTGGAAAGAGAATCCCCGCCGGGAACCTTTCCTTTTCCTGTTGCGGCCCGCCTGGGGGAAGCTACAAACAAGGCAATGATTCAAGTCGAGAATCTGACCAAGCATTTCGGTCCCGTCCGCGCCGTGGACGGGATCGATTTCCACGTGGGCGAAGGGGAAGTGGTGGGCTTCCTAGGGCCCAACGGGGCGGGCAAGTCCACCACCATCCGGATGCTCACCTGCTTTCTGCCTCCCACGGCCGGGAGGGCCCGGGTGGCGGGATTCGACATCTACCGGGACAGCCTCCAGGTCCGCTCCCAGGTGGGATACCTGCCCGAGACGGTGCCTCTCTACCCGGAGATGAGGGTCCGGGAGTTCCTCCGGTTCCGGGCAGCCCTCAAGGGGGTCTCCCCCCGGAAAGGCCGAAACGCCCGGGTGGAGGAGGTCATGGACCTTTGTGGAGTGAGGGAGGTGGCCCGCAAGCTTGTGGGACACATCTCCAGGGGATACCGCCAGAGGGTGGGTCTCGCCGAAGCCCTGGTGGGGGACCCTCCCATCCTGATCCTGGACGAACCCACCAGCGGCCTGGACCCCAACCAGAGGCGCAAAGTGAAGGACCTGGTGCGTCGCCTCGGCGAGAAGCGAACCGTCCTTTTCAGTTCCCACATCCTGGCGGAGGTGGAACAGGTCTGCTCCCGGGTGATCATCATCCACCAGGGACGAATCGTGGGCCAAGGCACCCGGGAGGAGTTGATCCGCCGCCTGGCTGGGGGGCGGAAGCTCCTGGTCCAGGCCGACGGTCACGCCCCGGAGCTCTTGGCCTTCGTGAGCGGGCTCCCGGGATGTTCCGACCCCAGAATCACCGGCTCCCAGGGGGATTTCACCCGGGTGGAGGCCTCCCTGGAGGGAGAAGAGGATCCCCGGGTCCGGATCTACACCTGGGCCAGGGAACGGGGAAAGCTCCTGAAAGAGCTGGCCCTGGCCGAACCGACCCTGGAGGAAATCTTCGCCAGGCTCACTCTCGCCCCCGTCCTCCAGGGAGAGCCGGCGGGAGAGGAGGAAACGCCATGAAACGCGTCCTGGTGGTGGCCTTCCGGGAGCTTCTGGCCTTCTTCCTTTCCCCCATGGCCTACGTGATCGGCTTTCTCTTCGTGTTCTTCCGGGGATGGGAGACCCTGGCCCTGGCCAAGAGCTTCGCCGATTCCGGACAGGACCTGAACGCCTTTCCCATGCTCTATGCCATGGGGCTCTGCGGCCAGATGATGGCCGTCCTGGCCCCTCCCCTTCTCACGATGCGGCTCTTCGCCGAGGAGAAGAGGACGGGAAGCCTGGAGCTTCTCATGACGGCGCCGGTGAAGGACTGGGAGGTGGTCCTGGGGAAATGGGCGGCCTCCCTCGTCTTTTTCATGGTCCTCTGGGCCCCTACGGTTCTTCTTCTCCTCCTCCTCCAGGCGCCCTGGCTGCTCGGGGTCCACCTGGCGGCGGGCCCCATTTTCACGGTCCACCTCTGGGTTCTCCTCGCGGGGGGGCTGTTTCTCGCCGTGGGGCTCTTCTGTTCCTCCCTCACCCAGAACCAGCTCATCGCCTCCATCTCCGCCCTGGTGATCATCAACCTCCTTCTCTGGGGTCCTTTCATCGTGGCCCGGGCCGGGTGGGTTCCGGCCGAGGGGGTCTGGAGGGAGCTCTTCTCCCAGGTCTACATGCTGGATCACATCCAGTCTTCCTTCGGCCTTGGACTCATCGACACGGCCCACGTCTGGTTCTACCTCTCCACGACGGCCCTCTTCCTCTTCCTCACGGTCCGCTCCGTCGAATCCAGGAGGTGGGTGTGAGTTCCCTGAAGAACAGCGCGCCCCGGCGGATCTTGACGGCCCTGCACGTGGCCTTCGCCGTGGTCCTGGTCCTGGTCCTCCTGGGGGGAACGAATCTCCTGGCACGTAAATCGATCTTCCGGGCCCGGTTCGATCTCTCCCCCCAGGCCATCTTCACCCTGAGCCGCCAGACCCAGGAGAAGGTGATCGACCTTTTGAAGAAGAAGGACATGCGCGTCCGGGTGGAGGCCTTCTTCTTCCATCCAAGGCCCTGGAACCCGGCCGAGGGAAGGAGCCGCGCCTTCCACCAGGCCCTGGCCTCCATCCGCCTCCAGCTCCAGGACTACACCCGGCGCCTCCTGGGCGTCTACCAGGTGGAATCCGGCGGCCGCATTCAGGTCCGGGTCTACGACTGCGACCGGGAGATCCAGGACACCAAGGCCGCCGCGGCGAGGCTTCACATCGAAAGGCGCCTGGCCTCGCCGGTGGACCTGGTGGTGATCTCCTCGGGGAAGCGCAAGGAGATTCTCACTCTCTGGGACATGGGGCTCGTGAGGATCCCCCAGGTGCCCATCGCGGGGGGCACCCAGGGGCTTCCCCACCTGGACAGTTTCACCGGCGAAGCGGCCCTCTCCACCAGGATCCGGGCCCTGTGCATCACCGGGACCCCCCGGGTCCTCTTCCTGGTGGGCCACGACGAGCCTCCCCCCGACTCCACCGGTCCCAGGGGCCTGGCCCTCTTTAAGAGGGCTCTCCTCCAGGAGGGGTTCAAGCTCGGGGTCCTGGACCTGCGCAAGAAAGGGAGGATCCCCCCTTCCTGCGACATCCTGGCCGTGATCCAGCCCCAGCGGGCCCTCACCCCCGAGGAGGTCTCGGAAATCCGGAACTGGCTCACCACCGGGGGGGGAAGGATCTTCGTCGCCCAGGGGTGGCACCGGGTCTATTCGGTAGACCTGAACCCCCTGATCGGACCTTTCGGGATCACTCTCGGGACCAACCCGGTCTTTACGGCCGTGGTGGACCCTTCCGGGACGGGGCGGCCCGTGGTCACGGGCGATGAGAAATGCCGTTTTCTCATGATCTCCTACCTCAACCCCTCCCATCCCATTA
>CAYQBW010000009.1:4021-5792 GCA_964415725.1 uncultured Planctomycetia bacterium | reverse complement strand
GAGGAGCGCGGCGGATGTGGCTCCAGGTGGCCGACGCCCTTCCCGTCCGGGTGGCCGCCTCCCTGCCCGAGGGGGTGGAGGCCGTCCCCCTGGCCACGACCAATCCCCTCTGCTGGGAGGGGCGGGTGGATCCCCTCAGGGGCCCGATCTACGTGCCTCCCGCGGGGGTCTTCCCCACAGAGAGGTTCCACGTGGCCGCGGCGGGACAATACGCGGTCCCGGGCAGGAAGAAGAAAGCCCGCTGCGTGGTCCTCGGGTCTTCCGAGGCTCTCCTTTCCTATATGCTGGACCGTTACCAGGTGAACCGCGATTTCCTGGTGAACGCCTTCGATTGGCTGGCGGACAGGACGGAGCTGGTTTCCGTGGCGGCCCGGGAACGGAAGAGCCTGACCCTTCCTCCCATTTCCCCCCAGAGGGCGTCCCGGCTCAAGTTCGTCGCCCTTCTCGTCTTTCCCGGGCTGGTTCTCCTCTTCGGGTTGGCAGTCTTCTTCCTGAGGCGGAGGTAGACCCCATGCGGATCAAGACCACCCTGGTTCTTCTTGGACTCCTGGGGCTTCTCTGGGTTCTGTGGGCCTTCGCCGGGAAGGAGTCCCCCCGGAGCCCGGAAAAGGGAAGCGGGCCCAGTCCCTGGGCGGACGGTTTCGATCCAAGGAAAGCGGATTTCCTCAAGTTCATCGACATGGACCGGGGAAACTACCTGGAGGTTCGTTTCCAGCGGGTCCCGGAGCGGGGGGAGTGGCGCATGGTCTTTCCCACCCGGGACAGGGCGGACCGGACCCAGGTGGAAGAGGTGCTCCGGGCCCTGGCGGAGAATCCCTGGACTCCGGCGGGGGAATGGAACGCCCTACCCGGGGACATCCGCAAGCAGATGGGCCTGGCCGACCAGGAGGGCAACCCCTCGGGCCGGGGCTTCATCGAGATGAGGGAGGGAAGGGCCCGCAGGCGGGTCTGGATCGGGGAGACCACCGTGGACGGCGCAAAGGTCTACGTGCTCACGGGGGGAAAAGTCTGGAAGACCCCTCTCAACCTGTGGACCGCTTTCGACCACAACCCCTCGGATTTCCGGGACCACAAGGTTTTCACCGTGCCTCTCTTCAAGGTGCGGAGGGTGAGGATCCGCCGGAACTTCACCAGGGACGGCAAGGCCGGGGTGGAATTGACCCTCTTCAGGTCCGACCGGGGGTGGTGGATGCTCAGGGAGGGAAACCTGGAGAGTCGGGCCGACACCTTGGTCGTGAAGAATTTTCTGGCCCTCCTGGCGGGCCTCAAAGTCGTCTCCTTCGTGGGCGACCTGCCTGGAGACCTTTCCCGGGTGGGGCTGGCCCCTCCTTTCTACCAGGTCGTCCTGGAGAGCAAGGAAAGAAAGGAGACCCTTTCGGTGGGCAAGCTCGGGGGCGGGAAGGAAGGGGTGCTCTGCATGGTGAGCGGAAGGCCCTTCCTTCTGGCCGTGGACCTGGGGAACTCTTTTTTCTCTTACGTGGAGGGGCGGGGCGTGAAGACCGGGGGAACGGGCGTGGACTTCCGGGGGCTCCGGCCCGTGCCCATAAGCCCCGTTTCCGTGACCTGGGTTGAGGTGTCCTCCAGGGAGGGAAAGGGATTCCGCCTGGTAAGGAAGACCCAGGGAGAGTTCGACCTGGTCAAACCCTGGAAGAGGGCGGCCCGGGACAACCGCGCCCTCGCCTGGCTCCGGGAGCTTACGGGGCTCAAGGCCTCCAGCTCCTATCCGGCGGAAGAGATGGACCCCGCCGCCACGGGGCTTTCCGCCCCCGAG
>CAYQBW010000009.1:0-4011 GCA_964415725.1 uncultured Planctomycetia bacterium | reverse complement strand
GTGGACCCTCGCGATCGGCAGGGAGGGCTTCCTCGAACCCTTCCGCCTTCTCGTGGGGCGGCGGAAGGGGAAGGGCGTCTACCTGGGGGTCCCCGGGGAGAAGGTGGTCTACTTCGCCCCGGCGGAGGCCGTGGAGAAGATCCATCCCTCTCCCTTGGAGCTGGTTTCCCTCCTGGTCTTCCGGATCCGCCAGGGGCGGGCCGGGATCGTGCTCCTGGAAGCGGGGGGGAAGATTCTCCGGTGGGACCTGGATACCCAAACGGGCGAATACAGGGACGAGAAGGGGAGACGGGCGGGCGATTCCTTCCTGGACATGATGGATACCTTGACGGACCTCTCGGGGATCGAGGCGGTTTCCGACCGGTCCGACCGGGTGGAGAAGGACGGGAACGCCCTGGTCTTCAGGTTCCATGCCTTCCCCCTGGACCCGGCGAGCAAGGAGCCGGGAAGGCGGATCGGGAGTCTATACCTCCTGAAGAAAGGGAAAGTCCTCCTGGCCGCCTCCAGCCAGTCCGAACCCCTGGTCTTCCGCGTCCCCGGCCGGGTGTGGGACGCCGTGACCAAGGGAATCCCCGCCCTGGGAGGCAAATAGGGGGGAGGGGGCTGCTTTTCCCCAGGTCTTCAGGCCAGGATACGGCCTTCTTCCATGATCGTCTTCCCCCGGCCCTTGCGGAAGGCCCGGATCGTGGGTTTCCGGACGAGGCAATCGAGGTGGATGAAGGCCGGGGCGTCCTCGTCGTAGTTGGAACCTATGGCCAGGTGGCAGGTTCCCAGGACCTTTTCGTCCTCCAGCATGTTCCCCGTGACGCGGGCCTTGGGATTGAGGCCGATGCCCAGTTCCCCCAGGTGGCGGGCGTTCCGGAGGTGGCGGTCCACTTTGGCCCGGGTCCAACCCTTTTTTCCCTTCATCCGGCGGGCCGCTTCTTCTCCCAGGCGCAGGGACTTCTCCAGTCTCCGCCCGCCGGCGCCACCAGTGACCCGCCGGACCAGTCCGGCTTCGACCTCCACCCGGACGGGACGGGATGGGAGGAAAGCGCTTCCGCCGTCGGCGACCGAAAGAGATCCGTCGAAGACCACCACTCCCCGGGCCTCGTAATTGGCAGGGGAGACGAAGACCTCCCCGGCCGGGAGGTTTCCCCCGGACCCGGGCTTCCAGAAGGCCCCGTCGTCGAGGAAGCACTTTCTTCCCGCCAGGCCCACCTCCAGGTCCGTGCCCCCCGGGGAAGTGATCTTCACCAGGTCCGCCCGGTCCAGCTCCCGGGCAAGGCGCCTGGCCAGGGCGCGCATCTTTCCGTAGTCCACGGGAACGGTGCGGGCGAACATCTCGGCCGTAATGGAAGGAGTCCAGAAGGAGCGGGTCTTCTTCGCCCCAAGGAGGGCGTTGAAGATGTGGGGCCAGGATCCCCTGGTTCCGGGGAAGCGGTAGGGTTTCTCCAGGCCGAACCGGTCCTTGCCGAGCTTGTCGGCGCTGATGGAGAGAATGACCTCCGGCTCGGACCGGAGTGCGTGGATCACCCCGTCGTGGGCGTTTTCCAGGGAGGTTCTCCTGGGCTGGACCAGGAGGAGGGGAAGGGCCCCGGCGCGGAGGCTCTCTTCGTAGAGGACCCGGGAAACGGCGAGCACGTCGGGCTCCGGGTTGGTCACGATCACCACCCGTTCCTCCGCCTTCACCCTGAGGACCTCCTCCACCGCCACGCGGGCCGCCCGGCGCAGTCCCCTGGGGGAGACCCGGGGCTCGAGAAAACGGGGGAATTCGCTGGTTCTTCCGGCCATGGTGGTTCACTTTCTCTTGGAGGGCGCCCATTGGAGCGCTTTTTTGCAATCCTTGCGCCGCCCCCGGAGAATACCAGCAAAATCTCTGAATCCCTCGCGTGAAACCATGGACGCAAGAACGCCGGAGAAACGGTGGAGATGGAGGGTTTTTACGAACTTCCTCCTCTTCTTCTCCTTTCCCGCCTTGGCAGGCACGGGCCTGGCCTGTTACATCAAGCCCGGTGGGTCCATCGCCCACTGGACGGGCTGGACCTTCCTGGGGCTCACCAGGGAGAACTGGTACGGCGCCCACATGGCCTTCTCTGTCCTTTTCCTGGCGGCGGCGGGCCTCCACCTTTGGTTCAACCGGAAAGCCCTGGCCGGGTATTTCCGGAAGGCCTTCCGCTTCGAGGGGACCGGTCTCAGGGAAGGAGCCTTTGCACTTTTCCTGGTCTTCGCCTTCGGCGCCGGGGTCCTGGCACGGATCCCCCCGGTGGCCTTCATTCCCCGGGGTTATGCCTACTTCGAGCACGAGGCCTGGCTTGGAAAGGGGGGGGCCTCGAGACCTCCCTGGGACGGGGCGGAGGAGACGGGGCTCCGGGAACTCTCCCTGGTCTTTGGTTTTACTTATCCGGAATTCCGGAAGAAGCTCGAGGCAGCCGGGTTCGCGCCCCGGTCTCCCGGGGAAAGTCTCCGGGGCCTGGCGCGGCGGTACGGACTCTCTCCCGCGGAGGTGATCCTGCGGGCCTTGGGAGAAAAGGAGGGCCTGAACCCTCGTGGCCTTCTCAGGCTTCTCGGGAAAAAAGAATCCGGGGAGTGAGGGGCGGCACGGGCGGCCCCGGGTCTCAGGTCCCCAGGATCAGCTTGGCGTAGGAAGAGGTGGCTGCCCCCAGGGGGTTGGCCTTGGCGTCCAGGTTCAACCATCCCGCGGAAAGCCTGGCCCCAACCAGCACGGGGAGATTCGGGATCCCCAGGACCACGGAGGCCGCTCCCTGGGATCCCACGGGCCGGGGAAGGATGTTCAACGCTTCGGTCCAGAGAAAACAGCCGGGCGCCCCGAGGGAGCCCAAGTCGAAGGGAAGGTTCAGAGGTCCCCACTTTACGTCGCTTCTGCCCAGAAGCAGGAAGGCTGCCGTGGAAGGGGCCGCTCCAACAAGGTTCAAGGTAAAGGGCTTGCCCAGGGACGGCCAGGTGTTGGGCGGCACGGAGGCTTTTAGTTCCGTTCCGGCGGAACTCTTGCACCCTTTTCCCAGGATGACCACGTTTCCGCCGAAGAGGAGGAGGCCCATCTTGTTGCCGGAGGAGGAGGATGTGAAGGGAGGCCGGGACTGGTTCTGGGTCCACTTGTAAAGGTAGGCCCGGGGGATGGCCCCGCCGGGAGAGGCGGAAGTTCCCGCCAGGGGAAAGTAGAAATTGGTCCCCGTGCCGTATCCTCCCTTGTCCAGGACCTTCCAGACGATCACTTCGAAACACAGGTTGTCCTTGGAGGAGCGGGGAAGGAAGAGGTAAGGCCTGGGAAGGCCCACGCTGGTCCAAAGTCCCACTTTGAAACGCACCCGTAAGGGCCCGCGGTAGACCGTCACCGGTTTGGGGTTGTTGGTTTTCCAGCTGGTCGCGGGCGCGGCCTGCTGGGTGACGCCCATTCGGATTTCGATGTCCCCGTAGACGATCTCCACGTCCTTGGAACGGCCCGCCACGAAGAGGTCCTGGATCAAGGCGGGCCTCCCCTTGAAGAGGGAGCCGGGGACGATGGTCTGGTAGCGGATGCCCTCGCTTCCCCAGGGGAAGGCGTTTCCCGAGCCCAAGGTGGGGGAGTTGTCCTTGAACTAGGCGATGGACCGGCTCTGGCCGGGGAGGGCGGGGAGGAGGAGGAACAGGCCGAGGAATGTGGAGGAAGAGAGAGCGCTCATGGCTGGCTCCTTGGATGGGAGGGAAGAACAAAGAGACAGACGCCCGAATCTAACAAACTTAACGGCCCGGGGCTATCCCAGCTCGAGCTGGCGCTTGGCGTCCACCACGTCCCGGTTCACGCAGACCAGGGCCTCGGCCAGGCGGTCCCGCAGGGGGTAGTCCCCGGAGAGGCACTTGCGGAGCTGGCGGAGCATCTGGACGGCCATGCGGATGGTCCGGACCAGGTCACCCGGGGTCACGGAGGTGTAACGGGCCAGCTCGGGGAAGTCCACGCCCCGGCTCCATGCCGCCAGGGCCGGGGCGATGTCGAAGTCCGGCGCCTTGATCGGCTCTTTGATCCCGTGGGCC
>CAYQBW010000008.1:13556-15681 GCA_964415725.1 uncultured Planctomycetia bacterium | reverse complement strand
CTTTCCGGGGAGAGCCACGGCCGGGGCCGGGCGGACCCGAAGGAAAAGAAAGGCCTCCCCTTCCCGCCCTCCTCCCCGGCAGCGCACCCAGAGGCTCCAGTCCCCCTCGGCCAGAAGGGGCCCTTCCACGCGGGCCAGCCCGGTTCCATCCGCCCCGGCCCGGAAGGAAACCCTGCCCCGTTTCTCTTTCCCCCCGGCGCCGGCTTGTCCCCCCGCCGGGGTGAGGCGGTATTCCAGCTCCAGGGGGATTCCGGCCTTCCAGGGCCCGGTTCTGGCCAGGAAGAACCAGGGGCGCCCAGCTCTCGGGCTCCGGGGAACCCAGGCCGCCACATCCACCGGGGCGGGGACCTCTCTATTTTCTTCCTTCCCAGGGATTTCCAGGCGCGCCCACAAGAGAGCCCCCTCCGGAAGATCCGGCCCCTCGAGCCCTCCCGGGCAGGAGTCCAGGTCGAGAACCAGGGCCCCCTCCCGCCGGGGAGAGTGGAAGACCGAAAGGAGGGCCCCAAGGGAAGTCCAGGAGGGAAGCCCCCGCCCCGCCGTGCCCGCGCCGGGGCGGAGAATCTTGTTTTCCCCAAGGCGAAACCGAAGGGTCTCCGCCACGGGCCCCAGGGGGAGACCGCCGGGGGCGCCCTTCCGGGAGGCCGCCGGGGAAGCTCCCCGCAATTCCAGGACCGTCCAGGACTTCCGGACAACAAGAAAGAAAGACGGTCCCCACAGCGCCGCCAGGGCAGCCAAGGCGGCCAGGGAGGCCGCCCATCCCCCCGGCGGGCGCCGCAGGAGAACCCCCAGGACCACCAGGAAGGCCAGGCCGGCGCCGGCCAAGGCAACCATCTGGGTCGCGACCATCCCGATTCTTTATACTTTCCGCCGGTTCCTACGGCTCACCGGAAGAGGACGGGGAGGATCCAGTCCACCCTGTCTCCCAGGTGGAGGGAATTTCCGAAATCCACTTCCAAGGCCAGTTCCTTGCCTCCGGAAACGTCCAAAGGCCCTACCGCCACGGGACCCTCCCCGCCCTTCAAGCTCTTCTTCTCCCAGAGGATCTTCCCGTCCAGGTAGACCCGGACCGCCGCGTCCCCTTGGACGGGGAGCTTCAGGGCGGAATCGTCCACCGCCGCCAGGGAGAAGAAAAACTTCCACTCCCCGGCCAAAGCGAAGAAGAGCCTGCACCGGGAGTGCACGCCGAGCCCGAGGGGCCACCGCTTTCCACCGGCCCGAAGCGGCGTCCCCAGGCAGGAAAGGTTCAGCTTCCAGGGAAACAAAAAAGGATGACCCGGGCCGAGATAAGGGGTTTCCTCCACCCGGAGAGGCTTGGAAAAGGAAAGAAAGAGCCGGTCCTTCCCGGGCAGAGCCAGGCCTTCCACGTCCTTCCAGGAGCAGGAGGCTTCCTGTCCCCAGGGGAGCCGAAGAAGGAGTTTCCCTTCTTTCACCCCCAGGGGAGAGGTCATGAGATGGGCGCCGTAGGGGAGGTCCAGCCTGGCCCGGAAGGCCTTCCCCAGGGGAGGAAGGGGTTCGTCCGGGTCCCTCCCCCGGACCAGGGCCGCCACCTTTTCCAAGGGGAAGACCCGGGCTTCCCTCTCCTGGCCCGGGGCGAAATGGATCTCCCCCGGGGCGAACCGGAAGAGGAAGCCCGGGATCTCGTCGAAGCCCCGCCTGGCCGGGACCAGGAGGATCTCCTTTCCAGGCCCGGCCCGGGAAAGAAGTTCCTCGGGCCGCCACCCCCGGATCCGGGAAGGAAAGAGGAGGCCCCGCAACCAGGGGAGAGGGATCCGGAGAGACCCGAAAGGAGTGTCTCCGAAAAGAAAGGTTTCTCCCTGGGGATCGCCGCCCAGGAGCTTTCCCGCCAGCTCGCCTCCCTGGAAGAGGATGGCCCGCGAGGGAGGGGGCGGTTTCCCCGGCCCTTCCCCCAGAGAGGAGATCCAGGCCGCTTTCCCGGAAGGCAGGGCTTTCCCGGGGGAAAAAGGGGCCAGCAAGGGACCTTCCCCCTTCTTCCACCCCGTGATCGAGGCCCGGACCAGGCCCCCCGAGGGGCCGAGGATCAGGACCCGGGCGGGAAGCCCCCCTGCCGGGCGGGAAGCCTGGGCCCGGGCCCTTGCCGGGCACGCCCCCAGAAAGGCCCCTCCCA